>DASYTP010000069.1:0-7668 GCA_036002145.1 Bacteroidota bacterium
CTTGTGGACGCCGTCGGAGCGCTCTCACCGAAACAGCGTGAGTGGCAATTTACCCCGAGCTGCTCGAGCCTGTACCAGAGCGCTCCGCTCCATATCGATCCGGCACCGGTACTTGTGGGGGAGCGGACGAACGCAAACGGGAGCAAGATGTTCCGTGAGCTACTTGGCCTGGAGGATTGGGAAGGCATGGTTGCGATGGGGAAAGAACAGACGCGCGAAGGCGCTCACGTGCTCGACGTGTGTGCCGCGTACGTCGGACGCGATGAAACCAGGGATATGATCGAGTTGATCCCGCGTCTTAACACTCAGGTGACCCTCCCGCTCATGATCGACTCCACCGAGGCGCCGGTGATCGAAGAAGCGCTCCGGCGTATCGCGGGAAAGGCGATCGTGAACTCCATCAACATGGAGGATGGAGAGGAACGCATGGAAAAAGTTCTTCCACTCTGCAAGAAGTATGGCGCCGCGGTCATCGCCTTGACGATTGACGAAAGCGGGATGGCGAAGACCGCAAGTCGAAAAGTTGAGATCGCCCGGCGCATCCATCGAATCGCGACGGAAAACTACGGCATCAAAGAGAGGGACTTGATTTTCGACACCCTCACCTTTACCCTTGGCTCCGGGGATGAGGAATTTCGCAAGGCCGGCATCGAGACCATTGAAGCAATCAGGCTCATCAAGAAGGAGTTTCCGAACGTGCACACGAGTCTCGGCGTGAGCAATATCTCATTCGGCCTGAACCCCCGTTCCCGCCACGTCCTGAACAGTGTCTTTCTCCACTATGCAATTCAGTATGGATTGGATATGGCAATCGTTCATGCCTCCAGAATACTCCCGCTGTACAAGATTTCTGAAGAGGAACGTGAGATTTGCCGAAAACTGATATTCGATGAGCGAACTCCCGAGTACGATCCGCTTCGGGAATTACTGGGATATTATTCTGAAAAGAAAGCCGAGGCGGTCAAGGAAGAAGTTGTCGCTCGCACGATCGAGGAACGACTGAAGAACCGTATCATTGAAGGAAACAAAGTCAAGATTCAACCGGATCTGGACGAAGGCCTGACAAAGTATTCTGCCCTCGATATCATCAACAACATTTTGCTCGACGGGATGAAAGTTGTCGGCGAGCTCTTTGGCAGCGGACAAATGCAGCTGCCGTTTGTATTGCAATCCGCCGAAGCGATGAAAGCGGCGGTAGGCTACCTCGAACAGTTCATGGACAAGGCCGATGCAGCCTCCAAGGGCACAATGGTGATCGCGACCGTCAAAGGCGACGTGCACGATATTGGTAAGAATCTCGTCGATATCATACTGACCAACAACGGTTACAAAGTCGTCAACCTCGGCATTCAGTGTCCGCTGGAGCGTATGCTTTCTGCATATGAAGAACATGACGCGGATGCCATTGGGATGTCGGGCCTCCTCGTGAAATCGACCCTTATCATGAAACAGAATCTCGAAGTCATGAACGAGCGGGACGAGCAGCCGCCGGTGGTGCTTGGAGGAGCTGCGTTGACGAGGCGCTACGTCGAGCAAGACTTGCGCTCGGTCTATAAAGGATCTGTCATGTACGCCAACGACGCATTCGATGGACTTCATTTCATGGAGCAGCTTGTTGCCACTCCGGCGTCCGGGAAACCGACGAATGGGCGACCGTCCGACGGGAAGTCGATCATGCAAGTGTCTCCTCCGGCGAACCAAGCGGACAACGACGAAAGCGATTTACTGTCGGGCATGGAGGCAAAAATTGCGCTTGCACCGAAGGAGCCGGCGGTCGCGAGGCGCATCGTCGCGCCTGCCGTAATCCCGCGAATACCGTTTTATGGGTCAAGAGTCATCGAGGATATTTCACTCGATGACGTATTTCCGTTTATCAACGAGGCTGCCTTGATACGAGGTCAGTGGCAGGTGCGCAGGGGAAAACTTTCCGAAGCGGACTATAAGAAATTGCTCGTGGAACAAGTGTATCCTGACTTTGAAAGGGTGAAGCAGGAGGCGAAACGTGAAAGGCTGTTGGAACCTAAGGTCGTATACGGCTACTTCCCGTGTCAGTCAGACGGAGACGACCTCATCATCTACGATCTGCCTGCATCAATCCGCAATCCGCAATCCGCAATCCGCAATCCCCAGGAATTGCTCCGTTTCACTTTCCCCCGCCAGACCAGGGGGCGATACTTGTGTATCTCCGATTTCTTTACTTCGAAAAACTCCGGTGCGATGGACGTCGTGGCGTTTCATCTCGTCACGATGGGGAGGAAGGCTTCGGAGCATTCTCAGCATTTGTTCAAGGAGAACAACTATAAAGAGTATCTGTATTTTCATGGGCTGAGCGTGGAGTCGGCGGAAGCGCTGGCGGAGATGTGGCACAAGAAAATCCGGGCGGAGTTAGGAATAGATGGTGAAGATTCGGCAGATATTAAGAAGCTGTTCAGCCAGCATTACCATGGCTCCCGCTACAGTTTTGGGTATCCTGCGTGTCCAAGTCTGGAAGATCAAACAAAATTATTCGAGTTATTGAAACCGGAGCGCATCGGTGTCGAATTGACGGAAGAGTATCAACTGGTGCCGGAGCAATCGACCTCGGCCATAATTGTCCATCATCCGGAAGCGCGGTATTTCAACGTTTGAAAATCAACCTCTTTTTCCTTATACTACTCTTGTCTGTTCGAAGAGTAATATCCACAAGGAAACCAACATGGCAACAATGATTACTGAGGAGTGCATCAACTGCGGAGCGTGCGAGCCGGAATGTCCGAATGTCGCAATTTATACGGGCGGTGCTCAGTGGGAGCTGAATGGCGAAATGCACGATGCGATCTCTGCGGAGTTCTTTTATATCGTGCCGGAGAAATGTACGGAATGCGTGGGTCATTTTGAGCGGGAACAGTGCGCAGTCGTGTGCCCGGTCGATTGCTGCGTCCCCGATCCGGCCCGGGTTGAAACCGAAGAAGTTCTCTTCGCGCGGGCGAAGCAACTGCATCCGGGGAAAGAGTTTGCGGCGCTGAGTGCGGCTACGTCTCATTTTCGGACTGCCGTCTGAGCATGCGTTCATGCCTGTGCCAGGGTCGGTTGAACGGAGAGGTTCGACCGACCTTTTTTTGCATCAATCACGAAACATCCTAAAACCTCATCAACGTATTTCTGATGCGTGAGACGAGTGTCGTGGTCCGTAAGTAACTTGAATAAGTCCCGGAGGGACGACCTGTTTGTAGTAATGAAATTATCCCATGAATTGTACAGCTCCATAGGAGCGGCCCCAAGACTTCGTAAACTTATTTCGATGACAGCACACTAGATGGTCATTGGTAACTACACATTGCATCCGATCGAAACCGGCCGCTTCGCACTCGACGGGGGAGCCATGTTTGGGATTGTTCCAAAACCGTTGTGGGTGAAAACGAATCCCACCGATGAACGCAATCGTATTGAGCTCGCCGCGCGCGCATTACTCATCATCGGCAACGGTCGTAACATCCTCGTCGATAATGGCAACGGCTCAAAGTTCAACGAAAAACAGCGGGATATTTACCGGCTCGAAATGGACCGGTATGAGCTTCACAAATCATTGCAAACGTGCGGGCTCACGACCGACGATATTACCGATGTCATTCTTACGCACCTGCACTTCGATCATGCCGGGGGATCAACGTATCGTGATGACGGAGACCTGAAGCCGGTTTTCAGGAATGCAAAGTATTACGTCCAGGAGGCACACTGGAAACAAGCGATGAACTCGACGGAGAAAGACCGCGGAAGCTTCATGCCAGACGATTTCATGCCACTCAAGGAACACGGCGTACTGGAATTCGTCGAAGGTGAGTTCGAAATGTTCCCGAATATCTCGATGGTGGTTGTAAACGGCCATACCGCGGCACAACAGTTGCCGAAAATTTCCGACGGAAAGACGACGCTTCTTTATTGCTGTGACCTTTTCCCTACTACGTCTCATATTCCGTTGCCGTATATCATGGCGTACGATCTTCGTCCCCTGACAACGCTTGAGGAAAAGAAAAGAATTCTTGGATCGGCGGTGGAAGAAGAGTGGATTCTTTTTTTTGAACACGATCCGGGGACCGCCGCAGGGAGAGTAAGGCGGACGGAAAAAGGTTATGCCTTTGATGCAGCGGTACTGATGGATTGAATCGGAACCCCGTATTGTGTATTATACAAAGATGCCTGAGTTCGTCAAGGTTGCAAGGTTGGCAGAAATTCATGAACGTCGCGGAATGCTCGTTACCGTCGATGGGGAGGAGATAGCATTATTCAAATGCGACGGCGAGGTCCATGCCATCAGCAACGTATGCGCGCATCAGCATTTTTCCATGCTCCATAAGGGCGAAGTAGACGGATGTATCGTCACCTGCCCTATGCACGGATGGAAATACGACATGCGGACAGGTAAGGGGACGACAGGAGACGGCAGAGTGGCGCGATTCAGGGTTAGAACAGTCGGGGAAGCAGTGATGATTGAAATTCCGGATCCCCCATGACAATCGACCGGTTAACGGAACAGATAAAGCAGTATGCGTACGACCTCGGCTTCAGCAAAGTCGGCGTCGCACGGGCCGAGCGACTCGACGAGGAGTCAGAACAGCTGCGGCATTGGCTCGATCGCGGATATCACGGAACGATGAGTTGGATGGAGCCGAATTTTGAAAAACGCGCAGATCCCAGGAATATCCTGCCGGATGCCCGGTCTGTCATTGCGGTCGCTTTAAATTATTTCACTCCTGCTCAGCACAATTCAGACCAATCCGTCGGCAAAATTTCCCGCTACGCCTGGGGGGATGATTATCACGATGTTCTCACGGCGCGTTTGGAAACACTACTCGGTTACATTCACAGTATAGAGCCGGCCTCAGAAGGCAAGCTGTACGTCGATACCGGCCCCGTGATGGATAAAGCCTGGGCTCAGCGTGCCGGGTTAGGGTGGAAGGGAAAACATACGAACGTTATCACACAGGAATATGGCTCGTGGGTGTTCCTTGGCGAGATTATTTTGAATCTTGAGCTGGAGTACGATGAGCCTGCAACGGATCATTGTGGAACGTGTACCCTCTGCATCGAAGCTTGCCCCACCCAGGCAATCGTCGAGCCGTACGTGGTCGATTCGAATCGATGCATCTCTTATCTGACCATCGAGCATCGGGGGGAAATTCCGGCTGATCTTGGAGAAAAGTTCGAAGGGTGGATCTATGGCTGTGATATTTGCCAGGACGTGTGTCCGTGGAATCAAAAATTCTCGACTGTCGCGCCCGTAAAAGAATTTCAGCCCCGGGAGCAAAATCTTAATCCCGAGCCGAAAGCGATATTGGAAATGAACCAGGAGCAATTCAGTGAACGCTACCGGAAGAGCCCGATCAAGCGAACGAAACTCGCGGGGCTGAAGCGTAACGCCCGGATCGTTCTCTCGTCAACGCAGTAATCTCTAATTGGATACAACATGAGCAATCACCATAAAGTCATCATCATCGGTTCGGGCCCCGCGGGACTTACCGCGGCATTGTACACTGCCCGTGCAAATCTGAGTCCTCTCGTCTTCGAAGGAATTCAACCGGGAGGCCAGCTGACAATCACAACGGAGGTCGAGAATTATCCCGGATTTCCGAACGGCGTCCTCGGCCCCGAAATGATGGATTTGTTCCGGGCGCAGGCGCAGCGCTTCAACGCGACAACGGTATTTCAGGACGTGTCGGAGGTGGATTTTTCCAGGCGGCCGTTTCACATTTCCTCCAACGGAATCGAATATTCCGCCGATACCGTGATCATTGCGACAGGGGCATCGGCGAAGCTTCTCGGATTGGAGTCGGAGAGCAAATACATGGGATACGGAGTTTCCGCCTGTGCGACCTGCGATGGATTCTTTTTCAAGGGACTTGAAGTTGTGGTCGTCGGAGGAGGAGATACCGCGATGGAAGAATCCAACTTCCTGACGAAGTTTGCGAGGAAGGTCAGCATCATCCATCGCCGTGATAAGCTGCGCGCTTCCAAGATTATGCAGGATCGTGCGTTGAAGAATCCCAAAATCTCGATGGTCTGGAATTCTGCCGTCGAAGAGGTACTCGGCAAGGAGGAGAATGGCAGGAAAGTTGTCACAGGCGTCAAGCTTCGCAATCTTATGACGAATGAGTTGAGTGAATTCCGGACGGATGGTTTGTTTATCGGAATCGGCCACCAACCGAATACGGAAATCTTCAAGGGCCAGATAGACCTCGACCCGACCGGCTACATCGTTACGAAACCTCGAAGCACCGCCACAAATATCCGCGGCGTGTTCGCGGCGGGCGATGTCGCTGACTCAGTGTATCGGCAGGCGGTGACTGCGGCCGGCAGTGGATGCATGGCTGCAATCGATGCCGAAAGATTTCTGGAACATCAGCACGATTAATTCAGCCGTGCCACGGTGATCGGACGCGATGACAGGGCTCTGTCAATTCGTTGACAGCCTGTCTGAAATTATTCATACTGCCTGCCTTTTTACTGTCAATTCGGCGAACCCCCAAAGGTTCGCCTTTCTTTTGCGTCCATTCAGATGAATAAATCTGGCATGCGATTTGAATGTCTTATTGTCGGACTCACAATTCAGAATGACATCAGATCAATGATTCGAAAGGAAAGATCGATATGACACTCATAAAGTGGAACCCAGTTCGTGATGTTTCAGCATGGCATCCCGTATCCGATTTTGATAGGGAATTCGTGAACATGCAGCGCGAGATCGACCGTATGTTCGATCGTTTTCGCGGTGGTGTTGTTGATGATAATGGCGCTCCGACGTGGCTTCCCGCGGTCGACGTTGTAGAGAATGCGAACCATTATCTTGTAAAAGCCGAACTTCCGGGCGTGGACAAGAAGGATGTAAAGATCACCATCCAGAACGATGTTCTCATCGTTCGCGGAGAAAAGAAGAAGGAGAGCGAGAAAAAGGATGAGAATTATCATCGTGTCGAGCGTTCGTATGGAGTCTTCCAACGATCGTTCACTCTTCCCACCTCGGTGAAAAGCGAAGCTATCGAAGCATCGTACGATCAGGGAGTATTGACGATCACGTTGCCAAAAGCCGAAGAAGCGAAACCGAAGGAAATCGAAGTAAGAGTGAAGTAAGCTTGCCGTAAGATACTTCGTCCTCCCGGGCGATAGGAACCTTCTGTGGTTCTTATGCATATGACGGGCGGTGATACCGGAAACGGTTTCACCGCCCGTTTTTGTTTGCGTGCAGCCTTCAAATGATCTCAAATCGATGTTTGACTTTGGTGGATGAGTTTCGTATAATATCCATCAAAATCAATGAGTTAGCGTGAAGAACTCTACAAAATGGTTTCTCATCATCACCGGCATCCTCCTCGCAGTCGGGTTTTGGATGTCGGCGTTTTTGTATCTTGCCTTCCGAAGCGTTTCACAGGATGAAACCGAGATAATGTCCGGCAGCGGCGACAGGATTGCGGTCGTTGAGCTGACGGGGGCGATCCTGAGCTCTGAAGAAACCGTCAGACAATTCAAGAAGTACAGGCAAGATCGCTCCATCAAAGGAATTCTCTTCAGGGTGGATTCCCCGGGGGGAGGAGTCGCGGCGAGCCAGGAGATTTACGAGGCAGTACGCAGGACGCGCGATGAGAGCAAGCCGGTCGTTGTCTCGATGGGGGCCCTCGGTGCAAGCGGCGGGTACTA
>DASYTP010000070.1:0-5018 GCA_036002145.1 Bacteroidota bacterium
CCCACGTGATTCCGAGGATGGCGGGAGAGTTTCCACCCGATGTGACGGCCAGAGATTTGTGCCATGCCATCAGCATGGTGTTGTACTCAAAGTCAATCGTAAACTCCGAATCGCTGCGCGCACCGGCAAACAACGGATAGACGATAAGGCTCTTGCTGCGAACGTTCTTAAGTTTGACGACGAAGGCGTCGGCAGAATCGAGCATAATGACGGTTTCTTCAATGCCGTTGCGATAGTGCCGGGTGAATTCGTGAGGAGAGACAACGGTACGGGCAACGTCACTCCTCTTTAGAAAGACCCCATCGACCCGCAATGCATAGTCCCTCATCATTTCGCCACCCATCACTCGCCATCCCGATAGAGCCGGTCTGGAAAACCGAACCGACGATGAGCCAGCCGGATCGGCCTTTGTTTCGGAAAAAAGAACTCCAAACTCGCCGTTAGCGTAGACGACAGGTTGCGAAGCTCCCTCTGCTTCAATCGCAAGATCCCGGAGGGTGACCGGCCGGTCCGGCGGCTCCTGAGCGTGAACCGTGGCGAGAAACAGAATAGAGCAAAACAATATCCTCATCATCGAACTAATCATAAGTGTAAAGGGGTGTGAAGAATAAAGATACACAGAATTGGAGATTTAGACAAAACCGCGAAGGGCTTCGCAGGTGTGTGTCGCCCCATGAGTTGAAATTCATCGAGACTGCAAGCGAACCCGTAGGTTTGAAACGGCGGTGGGAGCCCCTGTTTCAGAGCTGTTATCGTACACCCCTATTGCGTGACTCGCAGATCGGGAGTCACGCAGAGGCAAAACTTAAGGTCGGGGTGATTACAATCTGTTACGTCCTCTTACCGAAATACTTCTTGAGCGGCCGCCAGTAGTAATCTGTCCACCCTTGTTTATAGTTCTTTGCCTGGGTCGCAGGAACTTTGGATTGAATCATGCGGATTTCGGTCCCGTCCCCTTTCGGTTTGAAGGTGAATTCGATTACGGATGGGGGATAACCATCAGGCCATTCGGAGGTTCTCCATTCCTGAATAATGCGGCGGCCGTTTTCGAGCTTCACGTTCTTGCCTGCAATGTACCCGTCCCAGGCTGTAAATTTACCCCCAACGCGCCGTTCACAAGTCGCTTTTGCCCCGGTGAACGCAGTGTGTTTTTGCTCGTTGAGAAACGCATCATAGATTTCGACAGGCTTGGCAGACACATATTCCTTTTGCCTGATGGTTCTCGTTTTCAGTCCATTTCGGAAGGTTCTTCGGGAGGGGGGAGCGTTTTTCTTTCCTGACTTCATACGTTTCGACTCCATGTTCATACTCCTTTGGTATTGTGGATAGCTGCATTATTTGAATTCCCCACGAGGAGAAAACGGATCCGCGAACGACGTGCTTTTAATATAATAAGCTGCAAGTCGGATGTCAATAGGTAAATCGGGAAATTTTTTCCAACCTCTCGAAAATGACTGATTTAAGTGACTATCCTCCTCCAAGTTTCTTCCGTCTGCCGGCAATCGCAAGTGCAAAAAGGACCGCGGCGATCAGGAGAAAAAATAGCGGCATCCCTATCGCAATAGAGTCGTTTGTAGCGCCCATGAAATCCATGAAGGGGACTCGATTCATGGGTCCAGCGTACCATAGTAACAGGTAAAGTATCTCAAACAGTTTCCCACTTCCGCTCCAAACTCCCAGAAAAATCGCCATTGTAGGAATGAAAATGGCTCCAACGCCACATGCAGCAAGAATTTGCCAGTTTCCATCAATGAGTGTGCGAATCAGCATTCCGCTCCCCGTCATTAACGCAAGCACCACACCGGCGAGCCATAATGCAGGAAACTGACGCGTAATCGAGCCCGCGGACGAGTAAATGAGTTGATGGGTTCGATAACGAGTCTCACGAACACCCATCTTCGACCAGATCAGGAGCGGCCAAATCCAGGCGAACGGCAAAATAAACTGCCGCCCGACCTCCGCCGGTACCAGCGCTCCCGCAATTGCCAACCCGAGTGCTACAAGCATCCACCATCTACTGACACCCTTCAGCATGAGCTTCAATTCGGCAATCACGAGGTGAACGAACCTGTTTCTGTTTGCCAGAGATTCCAATCTCGAAAAGCGAATTGCGACCTTACCCGCGGACGACACTCGAACCTCCGCACCTGATTTTGCGGAGGTAGATTTTCTTCTCCGAAAACGAGCCGTTAAACCGGTTTTAGCCGCAGTTCCGGGGGCCGGAATATTCTGCGATGAATCAAATCTATCAAAGAGGAGCGAAGACACACAGACACCGAAAAAAGCGACAACAAACAGCAACATCCTGCGTCCCACGTTCGCCAACGTCCAATCGATTCCATGCCATTCAAACCTTTCGAGATTCCACGACGTCCCGTCATCCTTAATACTAAACCCCATATTCATTTGTTCATTGTCCATGTGGAAATCAGGATGCGACTGATGCAAACCGGTTTTCATTTGATGGAGGGTAGTGTTCATGCCAAAAATATCGCTTACACTAAACGTATCACCCGAGACCGTGAACATCCAGAGGCAAAAAAATACCACGTTGCCGAAACCTCCCCTGAGGAACCTGATCGATTCAAACAGCAGGGCGATCACGGCGATCAGGGCCATGCTCGGCAAAGCGTTGAGGAGAAACGGTGCGAGCAATTTCCATGCATTGAGGTGAGCATCCTCCGCTCGAACCAATTGCATAACGCAGGCAGCGACTGCAAGCACACCCATCATCGCGGCGAGAACGCAAAAATTACTCAGCGCTTTTGCCAGCATATATTGGAAGCGCGTCACCTTCGTTGCCGCAAGGACCTGTCCGACGCCGGTGTGCCGATCTCGTACCAGGGCATTCTTCACGAGGTAAAATCCTGCCAGCGACAGAAATAACGTAGACATCATCGACACCAGACTCCCGATCCAGGCCGAGTTGTAAACTCCCCGGTAGCTCGCCAGGCTCAGCGTAACGTAGCTTGCGCCGGCGGATGGAACGAAGAGATAGGCAGCATACAATGTGAATCCGAGCGTTACAAGGAAGCTGTAGCGCCGTGTCCGCTCCCTGAAATCCGCCAGGGCGAGACGATAGAGAATCGCCGCGATATTCACGAAGGGATTACGACGTGGTTACTGATGGCGTAGAGGTAAGCATCTTCAAGAGAGGGTTGAGCCTGTTGTGCCGAAGCTGCCGGCGGGGTTTCTACGACTGCGCGCACCCGAACGCCGTCGCTTCGGCGCATCGTGCCGGTAATAAGAAATCGCTCCTTGAGCGGCGGCAGGTCACCACTTGCGATCATCCATTCCCACACCTTTCCGTCGACCGACGAGAGGAGCTTCTCCGGTGTCGCATGCGTAACGAGGCTGCCTTTTTTGATGATGGCGATACTGGTTGCCGTGGCTTCGACGTCCGATACGATATGCGTCGAAAGTATGACGATACGCTCGCCGGAGAGTTCCGAGAGTAGATTCCGGAACCTGACGCGTTCTTCCGGATCCAGCCCTCCCGTCGGCTCATCGACGATGAGCAATTGCGGATCGTTGAGCAGCGCCTGGGCAATGCCGACGCGTTGTTTCATCCCTCCCGAGTATCCGCCCAACGGTCGCTTACAAACATCAACGAGATTAACAAGCTGGATCAGCTCCTCAACGCGAGTTTTCGCCCTGGCGGCATCGATGCCCTTCGCCGCGGCGAGATACAGGAGAAACTCCACCGCATTGAGGTTCGGATAAACGCCAAAATCCTGGGGGAGATAGCCGAGGACCGAGCGGAGCGTATCGGGCTCCCGGACGATGTCGATGCCGTTCCACCTGACGGTGCCTTCCGTAGGTTTGGTGACCGTTGCGAGGATACGCATGAGCGTGGATTTTCCGGCGCCGTTCGGACCCAGCAATCCCAGCACGCCGGGGCGCAACGAGAGGCTGAAATCCTTCAATCCCCACGTGTTGCCTTTGTATTTCTTGCCAACCCCGTTGATAAGGAATTCCATGCTTAACTTTCCTGAGCAATGATGTTCATTGAGATACTTCAGGGGTGTACGGCGTGGAGGGAGTTTAGATGCGGGGAGGAGAGGTGCTTCTGGATGAGATGCAGGATGACGGTCACGAATCAGTCGGTAGCCACGCGATATCCTGTATTTTTAAAATACGCTGCGTGTTGCCTTTCACACCGACAGGGTGTTGAAAAATCGCGAACGCTTCGAATATTGCCACGACTTTTGGCGAAGCCACCACTTCGTGGCAAGTCGTGGAGTGTGGGATTGAAAACGGAGTGGGCTTTAGCCCAAGAACCGGGTGAAATAAAGAATAATGAATGATGAAGTACTTATTGGACAACCTCGCAATGACTGGCTTTTTCAACAACCTGTTGGTGTACCCTCACGGCAAGTCCTCAATAATCCTATCTGCAAGTTGGAGGATTTTTTCTTTATGGATTGTCCCTCCCCGCACAATATGTCTGTCTGTCCAGAGCAGCTCCCCTGTCCCGGCGTCGACTACGTAGAACGTCATTGTGAGCTGTGAGATGGGCTGCATCTGTATCGCGCCGACGGTCAGGTGGTCGGAGGAGGGTTGATTATTGTATTGCTTGCTTACCGCAACGCTGAATCCTCCGAGGAACATGATCATAAGTGTGCCAGCCTCCGAGTGTTTGCCGATCATCCCGGTGAACGGTATGACGGGTTTTTCACTTCCTTCATCCGGTGAAATCCGGAGCAACGAATCATACGCGGCCCGGAGCTGGACGCCGCTCGTTTCATCCCGGAACAAGTCGTTGAGAAAGAAGGGCGGAATCCCGATCGGCAGATCTTCGACATCCGTGTCTTTGCTCCCCACCGAGCGCACGATCTTGTAAACACGCTCTTGATCCATCGCCAGGCCCACCGAAGTCAACACGGTATTATCGACGTGGTATCCCTTCCCGATCAACTTGTCGCTCAAGTAGGTGAGAACCATCGCACCCATGCTCTTGTTTGCGACAACATCGACCTTGTTCGTATCGCCGATCATATCGTCGATGATCACGCAAT
>DASYTP010000071.1:0-5991 GCA_036002145.1 Bacteroidota bacterium
CAAGTTTTGGTCTTTCTTCACGCCCCTGTTGAACCTGCATTGCGTGCGGAGGTCTTCGCGCTCTGTTTCCGTTCTATTCGCCGGATCGCGAGATAAAGAGAAACTGCGACGAGGGAAATAATGAGCGTCGAGACGCCCAACCCCCATCGCCGGAAGTAGTATTCTTCGTTAGAGACAAGCAGGATCGTACGTGACTGCAAGCGTGCCTATTGGGCGTCGCGAAGCTTAAATTTCACACCGGAAATCCCAATTCCCCACCGTTCTCCCCCGTCCATGAGCGCTGTTGCGCAGAATGTGAATTTCTTAATAGGAATGAAAATGGGGGGGTGCTTTTTCTTGCAGGGGGGAGAATATCCGGCGTGATACAAAAACGCGGGTTTACCCGCGAAGGGTAAACCCGCGCACAGATTTGTCAATCAAGCCTTGGGTTTAGGATGCTTGATCTTTGGCCACATCTCATTGAATTTGAACGTCTTGTACATCGGGCTCTTTTCGTTGTGGCATGTCCGACACAGCTTTTCGATTTCTGCGTCATCTTTGTACATTTTCAGTCCGGCCGCCACTGACTTCGCTTTGTCTTTCATGATCGCAATGGTTTTGTATCCCGAGCCGGCTCCATGGCAAGTCTCGCACTGGACGCCGTCTTTGTAGTCGAAGTTCTTGTCGACAAGTTCAGCCGCGACGCCGTGACCGACAACGTGACACTGCAGACACTCGGGGGATTCGGCTGCAGGCTTCTTCAGACCTTTCGCTTTCGCAACTGAATCAGCTTTCGCGGTCGTCAGTGTTTTGAACGCTTCTGAATGCTTGCTCTTCTGCCAGATCCCCAGTTGGTTACCTTGCTTTTCCGCTTTGTGGCACATTCCGCACGTCTTGACGCCTACGTATTTGCTCTGTCCGAAACCGCCCGAAGCGAGCACAAATGTGAGAACCACAATTCCGATCAGGATGCGCATGTATGACATAGTGTGTTTCCTTAATTGAAGTAATGTTTGATCATGTTGAATAGTTGATTTAAGAGATCTATGAAGAAGCTGACTCTGCGGGAAGGTAGCTGTGGATGCGCTCCTCTACCTCTTTGAGCCCCTCGGTGCGGCCCTCTTCGATCTCCCAGATGGAAATTATCGGGAAGAACTTTGAGAAGACCATGTACCCAAGAACGAAAACTGCCAGGCCGCCGGCGAAGAGCGCCCATTCTGTCACTGTCGGGACGTAAATTCCCAGCGGAAGGTCCATCCGCGGGTTTGCCAGCGACGGAACGACAATAATCAAACGCTCAAGCCACATGCCGATCACGACCGTACACGATGCAACGAGGATACCGCGAATTGTCTTGAACCGTTTGAAGGCCAGAATGATTACGGGTATAACGAAGTTGCACGCGACCATCCCCCAGAAGAAAATCGCAAACGGTCCCTTGAATTTGTACATGATGATCTGCATCTCGTGCGGCTCGGCGCCGAAGACGCCCGTGAGATATTCCGAAAAGGTGAAATAGAACCAGATAATCGACATGATGAGCAGAAGAGTCGAGAGGTATTGAAAGTGGATTTCGTGAAGATATTTCTCCAAATGATAGAACTTCCGAAATGCGATCATCACTATCAACAAAGCAGCGATGCCGGAGAATATGGCGCCCACGACAAAGTACGGCCCGAAGATCGTGCTATGCCATCCCGGTTGCAGCGTCATGGAGAAAATATAGGAGATGACGGTGTGTACCGAAACGGCAATGGGAATAACCATCACCATAAGGATATTGATGGCACGGTTGAGCACTTTCTTCTGGTGTTCGGTCCCCTCCCAACCCCATGCCATGAAGGCATAAAGCCACTGAAACTTTCCTCCGCGATCCCGCAATTTGGCAATGTCGGGAATCATCGGCACGTAGAGGTAGACGGTGCTTGCCGTGAAATAGGCGGTAATGCTCGTGACGTCCCAGAGCAGCGGCGATTGGAGCCGTCCCGATAGAAAAATATTCACCATGCGATCCGGTCGACCGAGATCAAGGATGGGATGCAGTCCGCCGATCGCCAGCACGATGGCGGTGATCACTTCCGCCATGCGGGTAATCGGGCGGCGCCATTCCGCCTTCGAGAGCCGGAGGATTGCAGAAATCAGCGTTCCGGCATGGCTGATCCCAATGAAGAAAACGAAATTGACAATGTAGAAGCCCCATGTCACCGGCTGGTTCATGCCCGTTACGCCAAGGCCGCTTCGAACCTGGTTCAGATACATGTACGCCGCCCAGAGTACGACGAGCAGCAGCATCCCCGCCGTAATATAAAAGCCTCTTCCTGTCTCGTAAATTGGCCGGTAGAGCAATTCGTCCCGGTCCGGCCGGCGACTGTCCTGGATTTCCATTATGCCTTTCTCTTCGAGAGGTAATACACCTTTGGCTCAACACCGAGGTCTGCCATGACCCGGTATGCCCGATAGCTATGAGCGAGTTTGTAAACCACACTTTGTTTATCTTCGATATCCCCGAAATAAATGGCGTCGGCAGGACAGCTCTCCATGCAGGCAGGGACATACTCCCCGTCGAGTATATTCCGCTTCTCCTGAGCGGCGTCTTCCTTCACCTTCATCAGTCGATGGGCACAGAAAGAGCATTTTTCAACGACCCCTACCATACGTCGCGAAACATCGGGATTGAAGCAGGTCGACGCTTCATCGAGCCATTGCGGATTCTCCCAATTGAATACTTTTACGGTGAAAGGGCACGCCGCCATACAGTAGCGGCACCCGATACATCGTTTGTAGATTTGACCCACTAATCCTTCCTCGTTAATATAGGTCGCCCGGACGGGACATACTTTGATGCATGGAGGATCGTCGCAGTGGAAACACGGTCTCGGCATTCGCTTAACCTCGAGATTAGGATACTCACCCTCGTACGTCGTAATCATGTCCATCCAGAACATCGCTCGCCCATTCTGTGCCTCATCGGGCTTCACGATGGCCACGTTATTTTCCATCTTGCATGCCGCCATGCACGCTCCGCAACCTGTACACTTGTCGAGATCGATTACCATTGCCCACCTTGCCATTCAGTCTGCTCCTCGTCTCATGCTGCGACGGAAATCTTTACCTTCGTGACTTCGAGGGCCGGCTTTCCACTGAGGAGATCATACGTGTTCCGCATGATTGAATACGGATTTGTGCCGTGCCCTCGTGCGTACCTCCCGCAAGAGGAGTGTCCCAGGCCGAACGGCACCGCCACTACGTTTAGAAGTATCCCCGGAGTGATTTTTGCCCGCACTCTCAGACTTGCTACCGAAGATTCCAGCCATATCCACTGGCCATCGGCAATACCGTAGTCTGAGGCCGTCTTTGGATGGATTTCAACCCACGAGTCCCAGTACCGGCCGACAGTGTAACCGAACATCTCCTGCATCATAGGAAGGTGCGCCCCATTCCCGTTACGAATGGCAAGGGGTTGGAACGTTACAAGGTGCATCGGTAGGTCGGGCTCGAACGGAACCGGCTCGTGATGTGGGAGAAATGTCGTGTCGCCGCGTGCAGATATATTAAGCCGGCTGAGAACGAGTTCGAGATCCTGAGGAGATTGCTGGTCTCCGGTGGTTTTAACCAGTGCATCGAATGTCGACTTCAACCGCTGGGAGTAAAACTCAAACTTCCCCGACGGCGTGTGAAAGACTTTTTCCCACGGCTTTTGTTTACGAATGGGATTCCACCATCCTCCATGCTCGAGGAGTTGCGCCCAGAATTCGTCAAACGAGCTGTATCGCCCGATCTGCCATCCGCGTTGCTGCAAGTACTGGAGCCACTTACCTTTTATGCTCGCCGAGAGGATGGCCCCCTCGCCCGATTCGTAGACACCGTTCATTCCTTGCTTCATTTCCTCCTGATAGCTCTCGAATGCAAATGACGCAGCAACAGAACCGCCAATCCGCTTTGCAAGGTCAATCAGCACATCGCCCGTGTGGCGGGTCTCGAAGAGCGGTGCAACCACAGGCTGCTGAATTCCAATGTGCGTGAACCCGACGGATGGCACGTTTGAGACTTCGTCCCACGTCTCGAAAAACGTGTGGTCTGGCAGAATGAGATGTGCATACTCGCTGGTTTCCGTGCGGATGGAATCAAAGCTCACCACGAGGGGAATCTTCTGGAGAACCTTTGCGAAATCGATGTGGTCGACCGTCTCGAAGAGTGCATTTCCTCCGTAAAGGAACAGCACCCCGACCGGATAGGGCTGATCCTCAAGAATATTTTTTGTGAGAGTCTTCATTGAGAAAGGGGCAAGAGGGAAGCTGCCGTCTTGGGAACGTGCGACAGACGCCCGTCCGTTGCCTGCCTCGCCGGTCGGGTCTCTCTGAACTACAGGCAAGGCGCCGAATGGGGGCTCGTCGATCGAATAGAGACCTCCCGCCCGCTCGAAGTTTCCGAGAAGAGCATTGAGACTTTGAACAGCCATGAGGGAATACGTGCCGTTCGTGTTGTTGACCGCGCCCTGACCGCCGATGACCAGTGCCGGGCGTGTATTCCCGAGCTCGCGTGCGAGCTCAAGAATTGTTGCGCTTGGCACGCCCGTCAGTTCAGCTACGCGCTCGGGATAATAGTTGCCGAGAACGAAACTCTTGAAACCGAGGTGCTTGGTACCACTGCGGTCGGTCCAGTCCTCAAATCCGAACGTATGTGCGTTCACAAATTCGGTGTCGTAGAGTTCTTCGCGAAGAAGCACATAGGCTATCCCCAACGCCAACGCGCCATAAGCTCCCGGGCGGATCGTCACCCATCGATCAGCATTCGATGCCGTGAGGCTCATGCGCGACTCGATCTGGACATACCTGGTTTGGCTATCCTGGTGATGACCGTACAGTTTCGTGTAGTAAATCGGAGAATGGCCTTCTTCGAGAAAGTTGGAGCCGAAGCTCACGATGAGCTTCGCGTTCAAAACATCGTACGCAGGAATCTGGGGATCTCCCTGCATGAGCAAATATGCAACGCCGTCGTCCTGAGCGGGAGAGAACTGAAAATAGTTCGGAGACCCGTACGCTTGCATGAACCTTGCGATATGGCGGTGCATCAGCCCGCGTTCATCATGACCGAGAAACGCGACCTGATGAGGATTACCCTCGTTCCGCAGTTTCACCAACGCATCGGAAACAGTTTTCAGTGCTTCGTCCCAGGTGATCGATTCCCACTTGCCGCTGCCGAACTTACCGACTTGTTTCATAGGCCCTTTAAGCCGGTCGGGATGGTACAGGTGATGAAGAGCGTTCAATCCTAACGGGCATAACCCTCCCTGATTGATCGGATACATCGGGTTACCCTTCACGTAGACGGGCAATCCATCCACTAAGCGGACACGGATGCCGCACCCGGCGGAACACAAACCGCAGATGGTGTTCTTCCACGTTTCGATCCCGGGACCACGCCTGGCTTGTTCGATGAGTCTGGAGGGCATTTCGAACACCTCCTCAAGCGCACACCCGCTCACAGCTGCTGCACCTGCTAAACCGCCGAACAGTCTCAGAAATTCTCGTCGTCTTATTTCCACAATCGTTTCCTCACGGTCAGCGGTGACAAGCAAGACAATCGTTGGTAACTTTATGCTGTTTATGACAGCTCATACACTGTTCCATCGTTACCGGCATCTCCTGGTAAGAAACCGGCGTCGTCAAAGCGGCAACGTTGCCGTGGCAGCTCGAGCATCCAAGCCCGGCTATCGCCACGTGCCGCCGGTGGGAGAAATACACCTGTTCCGGCACAGTGTAAACCTGAATCCAGGGGATTTCTTTCTTCTCCGCAACGTACTGGAGGAGAAGCTTTTCTTCCGGCGCCTTCGAGATCGGCTCGTCGTTGTGGCATGTTTGGCAGACTTCGAGCGTGGGGATGGCTGCCTTGGCCATTGTTTCGACGTTCAGATGGCAATCCTTACAATTCAGACTTGCGGTCTCAATATGGACCTTGTGGTTAAACGCAATTGGCTGAGCAACGCCGTGTGGGGTGGAGTGAAGGCGCACG
>DASYTP010000072.1:0-10317 GCA_036002145.1 Bacteroidota bacterium
TACCAGTGTATCACAAATGAGGCAAGTAACGATGAAAACACTAATGGAACGTTTTATCTCATACAAAGTGCCGTTCTTTTTTTCCTTCCTAATGATTTTATCTTTTTCTTGTAAAGAAATTGTTTACGTTCCGGTTGAACGGATTCCCACAATAATTGGTACTTGGGATTGGGTTCAATCTACTTCATTGTTTGATCCTTCAAGAATTTCAACTCCTTATACAGAAGGTTACTATCGCATATCTATATTTGATTCTGATACCACGCTCAAAATCTTGACTATTTCTGCTGCAAATAATGATACTACGTATCACGTGAGTAATTATCATTTTGAACGATCCCGTTATGACATGCGCAGGTGCAGCAGCCGACTAATTTCGAATGAGACGAGAATATCTTAATTGCACTTGAAAAAAGTCAAAATTTATCTTGACTTTGGCAAAGTAATTTCCTACCATTTCACTAAGTGAGTAAGGGAAGGGTTCTGAGGCGGGACTGCTCACTGCTCACTGCTCACTGCTCACTGCTCATCAGCACCCCTGTTCTTTTCACGGAATTTAACAGCGTATACAGTAGCGACTATCGAGGCACATAGCAAGCTTATGAAGTCAAACAATCTCATTATCACCATTGGACTGAGTGCGGTGCTTCTCACGACTTGCCAGGACTCTACAGGCCCCCAGCCGCCCAAGCCAGGCAAGCGTGATTACGTATGGTCGATTGACAGCATCTCCTATCCAGGGAGTTTGCAGACAACTTTGTACACTATCTGGGGAAGTTCCTCAAAGGACGTCTATGCAGGTGGCTCTAATGAGCGAGGATGGGGCGAGCTTTATCACTACGATGGAAACAGTTGGCAGGTGGTTATACACGGCTACCGTGCGATTGACATCCACCAGATTTATGGCTTTGGGGCGGACGACGTATATCTGGCAGGCGGGTACATCTACACAAATCCAGCGCCCCCTCCCAACTTCTTGGATTCCAGCGTAATCCTTCACTACGACGGAAGCCGGTGGAAAGAAGTGCCCCTAGAGCGAGGAAGAGGATTGCAAGGAATCTGGGGACCAAGTCCTCAGAACATGTTTTCTGCTGGTATCTTCGGCACTCTGTACAAGGACAATGGCAAGCGATGGACAAGGCTGCCGGCGGATACCAACATCTTCTTCTCAACAATCGGTGGAATCCCAGACGAAATTTATCTACTCGGGTATACTCCAAATGGGTATACACCGGACCATACCGGTCGAGAATATCTGCTCCAATGGAAAGATACAAATTTCATCGTGGTTGACTCAATGCTACTTCTCCCAGGCATTGTTGCCAAGTTCGGTAGTTCACGGGTAATCGGAGTTCAAGGCAAAATCTACAGCGCTGGGTGGGGGGGGATTTTCATTAAGTCGGGAACAAGTTGGACCAAAGAATTGGATACTAGTCCACAATCCATCTATAACATTTATGGCACAAGAAAAGAGCATATCTTCGCCTCTGGAACGAATAAAACGCTTTACCACTACAACGGCACTAACTGGAAAATACTTGAGATTCCCGGGGATTCTCTGTTGCCGCTCTTCGGTATCTGGTGTAATGAAGACGAGGTTTTTGTCCTCGGAGAAAATAACTCAAAAAGCTATGTCATTCATGGGAAATAAGAAAGGAGGGTAATACGATCAGGTTTTAAATATACCACGGGCAATGCGAGAACATTGCCCGCGGCTTTACAAAGGCAAAGGATCTGGGTTTCTCGTATCATCCGCAAACGGATTGATACGCCTTTTCATTTGCCAAAGTTAATCTACGTAAAGTTCAGGGCTTAATCAAATTAACACCGAAAGGAAAATGTTATGTCGAAGTATCTTCTAAATAAGATAGTAGGACCATGCGTCAGATCGTTCCTATTTTTGTTGCTCGTCCTAATTCATGCCTCGGTGCTGCCAATCCGAGCCGAAGTAGCTCAAGCGCCTTCTCACGTCCAAACTTACTCGGTGAGTTCGGGAACGTACAACGGTAACGGCCAGGGCGACATTATTGCTTATACTACGCGGTTGCAAGTGAGCAATGCAATTTGGCTACGCGTCCATTTTGCCTCTTGGAGCCTTGGCAGTAGCAGCTATATCACGTTGACGTCTGTGCTAGATGGTGCGCAGCAGCGACTGAACACAACAAGCATGACTCAGTGGCAAAATTCCAGCGCGTACTTTAATGGGAATGCAGTGGATGTCGCTTTGCACGTTGCCCCCCATGATCAAGGAGTAAGTATTGCAGTCGACAGCCTTCTCGTGGGAGATCCCAACTCACCTGCCGGAATCCAGGATCAATGCGGACCGACCGACGATCGTGTCGCCTCCGATAATCCAAGGGTTGGCCGATTGCTAGATCGTGGATGTACAGCATGGCTGATTGCTACCGGAGTACTGGTTACGGCGGGGCACTGCCTGACGCCTGCGAGACTTGTCAACGTCTTGGAGTTCAACGTTCCGCTCTCGGCTTCAGATGGCACGATTAAGCACCCCGGGCCCAACGATCAGTACGCCGTCAACATCAGTTCAATAAGGTACCGTGACAATGGAATCGGAGACGATTTTGGGGCTTTTCAGGTATCCCCGAACCCGAACACCGGATTGCTTCCTCTTGCCGCACAAGGAGCATCGTTCCAAGTCGTTCAAAATTTAGGCCCATCGACCATACGCATCACCGGTTACGGAACCGATGACGGAACGGCGAATCAGACTCAACAGTCGGCGACCGGTCCCAATGCCGGCTCTTCCGGTACGGTCATGCGCTATCAGACCGACTCTGAGGGCGGTAACTCCGGGGGTCCGATCATCGACGAGGCGACCGGAAATGCCGTTGGCGTTCATACCAATGGAGAGTGTGCATTGGACGGCAGTAACAAAGGCACAAGCACGTTCAATACGGCGTTTTGGGCCATGCTGAGCGTAGCAGCCTTCACCGGGACGGTAAAGAACGATTTTGTTGGGGGCGAGTTTTATGTTGATAATGATCGTTACACCAACGTTCCCCTGGCTGGACAGTCGTTCGTTTGGTTACAGAACACCCAGCACACACTGTCGGCAGTCGACAATCAAACTCCTCTCGATGGATACAAGAGGCATTTCTGGGAATGGAGAAAAGATGGTGGTTTCTTTGCTTCAACTCCCCAGACGACCACTGATGCAGTTACTTCAAACGTGAGTTATGAAGCGAGGTTCCGTCGAGAATTCAGCATTACGATCTCGGCGGCGTATGTTGAGCCGACGGGGGGCGGCACGTACAACATCACGAGGACCAGTCCTCCCGTCAATCTCACGGGCCAGACCTCTTGGAGCGGAACGTCAATCGAAAATCTGGATGCGGCGATCACACTACAGGCGGTGCCAGGGACAGGAGCGTTTTTTGCAGGCTGGAGCGATGGCACAGCCGCCAATCCATACACCTTCACCCCATCCGATCATAAGACGCTTTATGCCATCTATAAGATGCCGCTCAAAGCTTCCTCTGCGACAGCGACATCTCTGAGCAATCAGCGCAAAGTTGTGCGCTTCGGCAGCACCACGCATGCCGTGTATCAGTCGGGCGGTCGTATCTGGTATACACAGAACGACGATTGGAATCCCGGCTGGACCCTTGAAAAAGCAATGTCGATTTCCGGCGTTGCGACGAACCCGTCTATCGCCACAACATATCCCGCCGGCCAGACGAATGTACATATTGTCTGGGAGGACAATTATCAAGGTGTGTTGACGACACATCGCGGCGTTTTCTACCAGCGTTCCACCGATAATGGAGCCACCTGGCTCTCATCTCCCATCGTGCTGATCGATGGCGGAGAGTTGTACCGCCCATGGGGCACAGCCTCTGCCACGCCCGTCGTTGCAGGACTCACGACGTATCCCGTTGTCCTGTGGCAATGGGGAAATGGTTCAACCGCCGGCGGCCTCGTTATGGCGCCGGACCCCGCGGCAGGACTGCAGTTCTACGAGGTAACTGGTACAAATGCCACGACGAAGATCCCCTCGCTTCAAGCAGGTCAAGGCCCCTTCCGGCTGGCGACGGTTCATAACGGCGGGAAGATTTATTACACGGAGTTCGGATGCGGTGGCGCGCCATCATACACGCCGTCATTCGGTGCCCTGACGGATATCTCGACCGCTTTTTCAGGGTTGACAAACTGCTCTAATCCCACCATCGCCGACTACTCGGGCGCGAACACATTCGTTGCATGGGAGGCCGATAACGGCAGCGCGCATCGGGTCTATGCACGCGAAAAAACCGGCGCCGGATGGCAACTGGTGAAGGAATTTACTCACCTTACTCACAACGAGAGTAAACCTACAATAGGTATCGATGGAGGCGGACAGAAGGTGAGCGTTCTGTGGGAATGCGGCACCCATATCGCGCGTGACACACGTGCAATTTCGACGTCGCTGTGGAATAATATCGCCGACCTCGGACAAGGATACTCGCCCTCACTCGCTGATTTTGTACAGGGTGGAAATGTTCCAACAGTGGCCTGGACATCGGGAACCGCTGCTCCGTATGCGATCACTCTTTATAAGTATGCACCGCCGCCGGCCTCATCACTAATCTCTCCTGCTGATGCCAGCACGAACATTTCATCTTCTCCCACTCTCACATGGTCATCTACATTTGATGCCGAGACGTATCACCTCCAGGTGAGCAGCGCTTCCGATTTCAGCACGCTTGAGGTGGATGAAACCGATCTCTCGGTGACAAACTATCTTGTCGGCTTCGATGTTCTCAACTTCAGCACGTCGTATTACTGGCAAGTGCAGGCACAAAACTCAACCGGTGGGGGTACATGGTCTCCGCCGTGGAGTTTTACCACAAGCGCCGCATCTCCCGCTCCCACTCTCAGCTGGACGACCGTATTGGTAAATAACGTGAGGCGCCCGAAGCTAACCTGGACGGTACCCCCCGGGATTACAAGTCCATACAAGGTTTATCGCTATCAGTGTGCTTGCGGAGAAGGTGATTGCGGAGGCGTGGGAAGTCTTCGTACAACAACTAATGACACCACCTATACGGACCTCGGAGTGGTTGTTCAGGGCAAACTCGATCAGTGTCTGAGCACATCATTCTTCTATGTGAAAGGCACGATAAGCGGAACGAGTACTTTAACCGGTCCTTCGAACAAAGTTCTGGTGAATAATACGAACATCGCGTGGAAGCCAGGTAGTGTCGAGGTCGTGCCAGAGCTTCCCGTGGAAACCAGGCTCACGAACAATTATCCGAACCCGTTCAATCCTACTACTACTTTAGCATACCAGTTGACATCCCCGGGAAGGGTCAGCATCATCGTGTATAATATTCTTGGTGAAGAAATTGCATCACTCGTTGAAGCTGATAGAAATGCCGGATATTATCAGACGGTGTGGGATGCGAGTAAACACGGCAGCGGCTTATACTACGCTCGCATCATCGTCAGCGATTTGTCTGGAACGGAATCGTATCGCGAGACGAGAAAACTTCTGTTGATGAAGTGACTATCCCTGAACCTGCATTGTTTGAATCTCGAAGGTCGGCCATGCGCCGACCTTCTTGTTTTGAGGCATCAACCTGTAGATAGAACTCATCCCTTCACACTCCCGAGCGTCAATCCCGATACCAGCCAGCGGCTCAATAACAGAAACAGAATCACCACGGGAATCATCACGATGAGCGAGGCGGCGCCGTAGAGGCCCCACTCGGTCGACATGTTGGACTCGAACGACTTGAGCCCCAGGGGCAGCGTCCACAATTGCGTGTCCTGCAAGATCTGCGCGGCGACGAGGTACTCCGCCCACGCCGTCATGAACGAGAACAATCCTGTGATAACGAGCGCAGGCGCCGCGAGCGGTAGAATCACTTTGTAAAATGCTTCGAACTGGTTGCAGCCGTCGATGCGCGCCGCTTCTTCGAGACTCGTCGGGATCGTATCGTAGTAACCCTTCATCGTCCAGATGCAGAACGGCAGCGCCGTCGCCGTGTAAGTGATAATAATGCCCATGTAGGTATTGATCAATCCGAGATAGATCAGCATAATGTAGAGCGGGAGGAGCAGCATTGTCGCCGGAAACATTTGCGTGACGAGCAGGCTGAGCATGCCGAATTTCTTTCCGGCAAATGTAAACCGTGAGAACGCATATCCCGCCATGGAAGCAAACACAACTCCGGTGAGTGTCACTGCGAGCGAGATGAGCGCGCTGTTTCTCATCCACAACAGAAACGGCTGCGTCGTAAAGAGATTCACGTAGGAATTGAACGTCGCCCCATCTGGAATTATCTCCAGCGACGTCGAAAGCAGCTTATCCGCCGGCCGCAGTGAAACAGTTACGATCTGCAGAATCGGATACACCGCGACGATCGCAAAGCCCACGAGCACTGCGTGCGTCAATATACTTTTCACTACTCTTTTTCGTTTCGGTTTAATCATGATTCAGTTCGTCTTCAATTTCCGGTCTTCAGTCTTCAGTTTCCAGTCTCCAGTCTTCAGTTTCCGGTTTGCAGTTTCCGGTTTGCAGTCTCCAGTTTCCAGTTTGCAGTCTCCAGTTTCTCGCATCCCGCATCCCCAATCCATCCGATACTCCCGGCGGGATTTCGGCCCCGCCTCAACAATCCGCAATCGGCAATCCGAAATCCGCAATCTCAATACGCCGCCTCCGCCTTCGACTTCTTCATGAACACCAGGCTGAAGATAAGCAGGATGAAAAAGATCACCATCGAGAGCGCTGCCGCGTAACCGTAGCGATAGAGGTTAAATGCCGCCTTATACACAAAGGATACCAGGATGTGCGTTTGATCCGACGGCTCCCCCGTGTTACTCACAAGCCAGACGATATTCAGATTGTTGAACGTCCAGACGATGCCGAGAGTGATCGCCGGGATCATCACGGGTCGAATCAACGGCAGCGTAATGCTCTTCAGCTTGTGGAACCACGACGCCCCGTCGATATCGGCCGCTTCGTACAAATCGTGAGGGATACTCTGCAGCGCGCCGAGGGCGACGACCATCATGAACGGAAACCCGAGCCAGACGTTTGTCAGTATGCACGCGAGGAACGCTTCCGTCGGGCTCTTCAGCCACTCGACGGCCGGTAAATGCAAATACTTTGTGATGATGAGATTAATGGAGCCGTACTCGTAATTGAACATCCCCCGCCAGGTAAGCGCAACGATGTACTGCGGAATCGCCCACGGCAAAATAAGAAGCGTGCGGTACACAGATCGCCCCTTGATTTTTTGATTGAGGAGGAGCGCAAGAATCACACCGATGACGACATGAAAGACCACGTTAACGACAGTCCAGATGATCGTTTTCGCAAATACTGCGTAGAAGCTTGGCTCCGTCGGCTCCGTAAAAACTTTGACATACTGCCGCAGACCGACAAGGTGCCAGTCTTTCAGGTGGCGCAGGTTCATGTTCGAGAACGAGAGCACGACGTTGTAAACGAAAGGATAGACCACCACGCCGATGAGGACGATGAACGCCGGCGCAACGAAGCAGATGATGAAAATATTTCGCGAACGTTTATTCAATTTTGTCTACATTATCCCAGGAAAACGCACACCCATTCTATCGACGCGCCTGCTCTTGGGGGCTAAAGCCCGTTGCTTTTGTTCGCACACGAAACCACGACCTACCACGAAGTGGTGGCTTTGCCAAAGGTCGTGGCAACTCCATGGATTTTTCAACATCCTGGTAAATTGACCTACTAACCTACCAACATACTAACATACTATCATACTTACGTACTCATCTACTCACATACTCATCTACTTCTTCACTCATTCATCTCCGCAATTTTTTTCAGTGCAAGAATCTGCATCTCTTCGGCTGCCTGCTCAGGGGTTTTCGCACCACCGAGGACGGCCTGGTAGCCCGGCCGCATCGCATCCCAGATAGCGCGCAGCTCGGGAACGACCGGCATCGGCTTCCCGCGATCGATCTGTTTTTGCGAGTTGATGAGGATGTCGTCATTTTTGATGAATGGATCGTTGTAAAGCTCTGTCCGCGTCGGCATCGTATTGAGGATCTTCGCGGTCTGCAGCTGGTTCTCCGGTTCCATGAGGAATTTCAATAACTCGACAATCAAGGGGATCTTCTCTTTCGGAACATTCGCGTTGAGCGAGAATCCCTTGGGCGAGACCATCGGCGCACAGGGAAGGCCCGTCTTTGTGATCACCGGCAACGGCGCAATCCCGATATCGATGCCCGCTTTGCGATAACCCGACCACGACCAGTCGCCGTTGACGATCATCGCCGCTTTGCCCTCCTTGAAAAGGGCGTCTGCGGTATTGTAATCTGCTTCTGCGGGAACGATCTTATATTTGTCGCGAAGATCTTTGATGAAGTTAAGCGCATCGATGGTTCCACGGCTGTTGAGCGTCGGACGCCCTTGATCATCCATGACCCATCCGCCAAAACCGCTCATGAACGGAATGAAAAAAAACGGCTCGGTGTAGTTCCAGACGAGACCGTATTGACCCTTTGACGGATCGGTAAGGCGTTCGCCGAGCTCGATCAGCTCCCGGTCGGTTGCAGGGGGTTGCTGAACAAGCTTCTTATTGTACACAAGCGTGAGGTGATTGCCGAGCTTATCGGCGATCTGGTACAGATGATCCCGGTACCAGGTCAGGGCTTTCGGGTTGAATGAATTCAACCAGGTGGTATCGAAGAACTGTTCGAGAGGCGAGATAATGTCCATCACCTGAAACGGTCCGACCTGATCGGATGGACCGTACACGAGATCAGGTCCCTGCCCTGCAATCGCTCCGATAATAAAATCGGAGCGTAATGTCTCCGTCTCCTTGTACACCGCCTCAACCCGGATGTCCGGATGTTGTTCCTTGAATTTCTTCATCTGGTCTTCAAGGATCAACCGCTCATCGACGCGCATCTGATGCCAGACGACAATGCGATTGCTGTCGAATGTCTTCATCGTACACGATACGAAGAAGAACGACAGCAATACCGGAAGAGCGTTGGAGATTCTCATACCTCGAAGACGACGACTTGCCCCGGAGCTAATTTCCCGCGGACCGCAGAGTGTTTGACTGCAAACTTCTTTTTTGATAATTGATCTACGATCGTATGTCTCTTTGTTTGAATGTCGATATGGAAGTTCCGTGCCTCATGCATATTGGCGTTTGCAATGACGAGGAGCTTCTTCCCCTCTTCCTGGTTGGTTCGGGCGAATGCAAGAACGTCATGGTGGCCGGCATCAACGCACAAAAACGATCCCGGCGAAGGATCGACAACCAGCGATCGATATTTCCGGCGAACCGCCGAGACACGACTGATCCAATCCGTGAACTGTTCTTTATTCGTCCAGATGTAGGCGTACTCGCTGAAGAGCGGCAGTCGCCCGGCCGGGTAATGCTCCAAGTCTTCTCTCGAAAAATCGAGTCCCGTGTTGACCGGAAACTGCTCTCCGAGCTCAAATCCGGAATGGATGAAGGGGATTGCCGGAAGGAAGTTGCCGGTCGCCCAGGCATACTTCGCATACCGGACGCCGCCGGTGCGTGCCGCTGCTCTCGGTGTGTTATGACTCTCAGGGGTGGCGAAGAACGGCAGTGGAAATCCTTCCGCGGAGCATCTCCTCAGCAAATTCCTGAATCTCTCGGGATAATATTGATCGCTCCATAAATATCCGATGACGGCGTTGTATCCTTCCTTCACGCTTTGTTCGTTGACGGAGAAGTTCTCGTCCCAGAAGGCAAAGTTTGGATCGATCACACGGGCGCGGCGGATCATCTCGTGTTTGAGCTCCATCGGCAGCGCGTGTCCCATGTCGATCATCACGCCGTCGATACCGAACTCATGCTGATAATGCGGGATGATTTCCGCGATCTTTTCCCACAGCATCTTGTTCACATATTCCGGCCGGGCGAGGCGCCGGTCATACATCCTGATCGTATTGTAAGCAATGTAATTGAAGTCGGGATGATAGTACAAATTCAAATAGGTAACGTCGCCCCACGGCGGCTGGGAATCGTGCGGCGGCCAGTCGGCGAACGCCCCGGAGATGCGAACGCGCGTGCCGTCCGCCAGCGTGCCGATCCAGCGACCGTTCTCCTTTTTGACAAATTCCGGTAAAGGAGGCCGGGTGAACATTTGCCGGTACACGTGGTGTGGCGGGATGAGGTTGTCGAGCTGATCCCGGTCGACAGCATGAATAATTGAGTTGAGCTCCTCCTGTGAGAAGATCGGGTTGCCGTACTTCGTTTCATCATGTTCGCCGGGACGGCGGTCTTCAACGTCTGCTTTGATCCAGTAGAACCACTCGGGGTGTTCCTTGATCCAGTCCCCATCCTT
>DASYTP010000073.1:0-15128 GCA_036002145.1 Bacteroidota bacterium
GGGCCGTCAGGCCCGGAATAGTATCGAAAGGAAGTGATCGCCATGGGACGCACGGTTCCGACATTCACGAATATTATCGACAGCGAGATTGCGACGTGGTCGAAATTCCGGCGCGGCCTTCGAAAAGAGGAGCAGGAATTGTTCGACGACCTCTTCCGCGCCGCCAAACGCCACCTTGCGGAGAATTTCTACGCGATGAGAACGATACCGTTCGAGAGCATCGCCATCTCCATACTGCTGGAGCAGCGCAAGCTCATCAAACAGCTCCAAGATGAGGTGGCAAAACGGAATTTGGGAACTTAGACAAGATCGTCCCGGAGGGACGAAAGAAAATAGCCCATCGCGTGAGCGATGGGACAGAGTCACCAAAAATCATTGTTGAGCCCCGGAGGGGCGATAGACACGGTTGAAAGGTTGAAAGATTAGGGATAAGAGATGCATCGAGGATTAGCTCGGTCTCTTTCGCCTCTCCGAGGCTTGTCACAGCCCTGGTTAATGGTTCCCACGGCTCACGCCGTGGGCTAGTCTCTTCCGCCACTCCGTGGCGGCCAATGCAGATAGTCTCGCAATGATTCGGCCTCTTCCTTACCAATTGACCAATGACAATTGACAAATGACCAATGACCAATGACTCCTCATGCCCCATACAATCACCGGCTGGCTCTTTGACGCGTATCCTTCGCCGCACGGCATGACGCTCTGGTTCGTCGACCTCAACGGCGACAAGCACCAGTGTAATTACAAGTTCGCCCCCTCGTTCTTCCTTCATCTGAATGAAGCGGACAGGAAGCGGGCAGGCATTCTTTCCCGTCAATGTCCCGTAGCCGTAACATTGAAAGAAACTACCCGGCAGGAGCTTTTCTCGGGAGAGTGCCTGGATGTTGTGCAGGTCCTCGTCCACGACCCGACGCGCCTGAGAAGTGTTGTTGCATTCTACGAGAAGTTTTTCCCTCATTTTGCCTTTTATAACTCGGACATTCTCCCGGAGCAATTATTTCTCTATGCAGCCGACTTGTTCGTGCTCGGGTTCGGCGAATATCGTCTGGAGAATAACGAGCTCGTCGAATGGACATTGCACGATTCGCGCGACGCCGTGGAGTACAATCTTCCCCCGCTGCGCTCGCTGCTCATTCGTAATGCCCACGACTTCATTCCTCCGAAGTACCAGCGGACGCTGCAGCTCGAAATTTCCTACGACGACAGAACATACGTTATCGAACAGGATACGCCGCGTGAAGTCCTCGAGTCGTTGAACTGGCACCTGTATTCCTGCGACCCCGACATCATTCTCACCGAGTACGGCGATTCCGTCCTGCTGCCGAAACTCACCGCGCTTGCGAAGCAATACAATGTCCCCCTGCTGTTGAACCGGGATCAGATGAGCGGGTACAAAACGACGAAGGAATCGAGTTTCTTCCAGTATGGGAAAGTGGTTCACAAAGACGGGGCATTCGAAGTGCGGGGGCGGTGGCATGTGGACGTCAACAACTCGTTCGCCATCGTCGAATCAAACCTGGCCGGGCTCTTCGAGCTCGTGCGCGTTACGCAGCTTTGCCCGCAGCACCAGGCGCGTGCTTCGATCGGGACGGGACTTTCCTCGCTGCAGCTTTCATGGGCATACCGGCACAACGTCCTCATCCCCGCGAAGAAACGTGAGCCGGAAGAATTTAAATCGGCTTCGACGTTATTGCTCGCCGACCGCGGCGGGCTCATCTACATGCCTCCGCTGGGGTACCACGAAGATGTTGCCGAGCTTGATTTTGTCTCGATGTATCCCTCCATCATGGTCAACCAGAACGTGTCGCCTGAAACCGTGAATTGCAGGTGCTGCAACAATACAAACGTGCCGGAGCTCGGTTATACGATCTGTGAAAAACGGGAAGGGATCGTGCCGGCGACGCTTCGCGCGATCGTCCGGAAGCGGGCGTATTACAAAACGAAGAAGAGAGAGCATAAAGGGAAGAACGACGTGCTCTATCAGATGTACGAGAGCCGGCAAAACGCGTTGAAATGGATGCTGGTAAGCTGCTTCGGGTACCTGGGATACAAGAACGCCCGCTTTGGCCGTATCGAAGCCCACGAATCGGTGAACGCCTTTTCACGCGATGCGATCCTGACGGCGAAAGAAATTGCCGAGCGCCGGGGGTTCAACCTTGTCCATGCGATCATCGACTGTGTGTGGCTCAGGAAACAAGGCGCGACGGAGCAGGAGTATCATGATCTGTGCCGGGCGATTTCTTCGGACGTCGGCATCGACATTTCCCTCGAAGGAATCTACCGGTGGATTGTATTCCCGGCTTCGAAGAGGGACAGCGAGATTCCCACGGGAACGCGGTATGCCGGTGTGTATCGCCATGACGAGCTCAAGATACGCGGACTGGAGACGCGGCGCCACGACACAACGCGTTTCGTGAAGAAGATGCAGGGAGAGATGCTGGAACAGATGTCGAAAGCCCATACCATCGCCGCAGTTGAGGCAATGGTTCCGGCGCTGCTGGAGATCGTTCGCGAGTACGTCGTTATTCTGCAGCGCGGCAGCGCGAATCCGATGGAGCTTGTAATCCGCAGGCGGATCACAAAGGAAGCGGATGAATACATGAATCACAGTATCAGCGCGTCGGTAACGAAGATGCTTCAGGAGAGCGGCATACGCCTGGCAGCCGGAGAGTCGATCGAATACATTATCGTCGATGCAAAAGGGAAGAGCAATCCGGAAAAAGCAAAACCGGTTTCTCTCTATGCATTGGAAGACGGGTATGATATTGAGAAATACAGCGAGCTCTTATTGGACGCCGCGGCGACGCTCCTCGAGCCGTTTGGGTACAACTTTGAGAAGCTGCAACAAATGTATGGGATGGCAAAACCGAAGAGGCGAAGAATATTTCTGCCGCAGCTTTTCGAGACGGAACCGGAAGCGGCGAGACTACACTGACGTTTGATATTGTGATCGGACTTGTCTACATTTCCAGAGAAGAATAGTCATGGGGAAAAATCATGAAAATCATTCGTCGCTTGTTGGTTAGACACGCCTTCAAAGGTGGTCGTTTCACTGATAATGGGGTTGACCTTGATGTATTGCCGGACCTTGTTGCTTACAAGAACATCCTTGTTGAACTCGCAAAAGAACTTTGGAAAAAAAAGAATCCTGATAGAGAACGATTACCGTGGCATTTTGAAGAATCGATAATGCTAAAGTTCTACCGCATTGAAACGGGAAGCGCCGTGGTTCCCATTGAGCGCGTTTTAGAAATTGAGGATCAGCAAGAACTATGGAGCGACCAGCGAGACGAACTCGACGATGCCGTTGATCTTCTTGGAGAAGTAGCCAGCGCAGCCGCGAATGATAAGCCACTCCCTGAAACGTTTCCGAACAGAATCCTGCCGTTCTTTGAGACTTATGGGAGGACACTTCGAGAAGGAGAATACTTTGAATATCAAGTGGCAGGTCGAGCGATCGTTACTCGATATAACCAGATTGCGAGGGCGCGTCTTGCTCATGACGCGGAAGCAACATATGAAGACAGAATTGACCTAATTGGAACGGTAACAATGGCAAGCATACGCAAACCAAGACTTGGAGTAACCTTACAGGACGGGAGAGAGATCGAGGCAAATTTCAAACCAGAGGATGAGGCAATTGTTCTCTCGGCGCTCAGCGAGCACAACACTGCTAAGGTGAGATTGGAAGGCCGCGGGATATTCAGAGGTGACGGTACCTTACTAAGGGTTCTTGACACCACAACAATTACACTTCTTCCTTCTGGAGAGCTTTTATTTGTTAAAGATGTTAAACCAATCTGGGAAGTATTTAATGAAGTAATCGATAAAATTCCACGAAAGGATTTAGAGAACTTCCCGAAGGACGGATCAATAAATCACGACTATTACCTGTACGGCCTTCCGAAGAGAGCGAAGTGAGGACGGTTTTTGCGGACACGCAGTATTGGATTGCCCTCGCCATCCCATTGGACCAATGGCATGAACGTGCGATAGAAGTAAGTAAATCCATTCATCCTGTGCGTCTCATTACGACAGACGAGATACTTGTGGAGTTCTTGAATTATTTCAGTGGTCGAGGAATAGCAGCCCGTAATGCAGGCGTGCAGATGGTATTGTCGATAAATGCCAATCCGAACATCCAGGTTGTTCCACAGACACGAGAATCTTTTCTGGCTGGCTTAAGGCTTTATGAAGAGCGTAGCGACAAGGAATATAGTCTCACCGATTGCATATCGCTAAATGTCATGAATAATAATGGAATTGTTGAAGCTCTCACTCGCGACAGTCATTTCAGTCAAGAAGGAAAAACTCTTCTTTTGTAATTTCGAATTGTGAGCAATTCGCGTTCAAACAATGCGACCCCGCGTGATCTCACTACCTCGACGGAAACTGACCGATCACCTATTCCTGAATCTCTTTGTAGCTTGATTCTTGTTTCGAGCAAGTCATGACTACTACCGCAAAGCATGGAGAAGCGGACTGGCTTCCGGCGCTGAAGAAACTCTTCCGGAAGTACAAGGAGAGGAAGCATCCTCTCGAGAGCGAGAACGCCTACCAGCTTATCGTTAAAGTTGTTCTCTCCTCGCAAACGACCGACGATCTTATCAACGGACTTGCTCCGAAGCTGTTTGAGAAATACCCGTCGTTTGAAGCACTTGCCGGCGCGAAACCGGAGGATTTGTATCCCTTCATAGGTTCAGTGCGGAGTTGTATGAAGAAGGCTGCGTGGCTTGTTGCGATTGCGAAGACGGTCGCCGGTGAGAAGAAGTTTCCGTTAACGATGGACCGGTTGACGTCGCTGAAGGGCATCGGGAGGAAATCGGCGAACGTGATCATGAGCGGAGCTGGTGTGGAGATGGAGGGGGTGATCGTCGACCTCCACGTTCTGCGTGTCGCGCCACGCCTCGGAATTGCAAAGGGAACGGATCCTGAGAAGATCGAAAAACAATTAATGGAGAAGGTCCCGCGGGAGTACTGGAGACAACTGGGGATGGGTCTCACCATTCTCGGGAGAGAACTCTGCCGCCCGACGGATCCGGCATGCCCGAAGTGCCCGGTGAACCAGGCGTGCCAGTATTATCGCCATTAGAAGTCGAGCAGGTGATCAGATATCAGATTCCCGCAACGTACCAACGTACCAACGTACCAGCATACTAACCTACTAATTCACATTCTTCAATATCGCCAGCAAGAACCTCCAAAACCTCTCAACCGTATCAATGTAAATCTTTTCGTCGGGCGAGTGGACCCCCTCCAGCGTCGGACCGAAGGAGACCATGTCCATCCCCGGAAATTTTTCCCCGAGGATGCCGCATTCGAGCCCGGCGTGAATGGCCTTGACGGCCGGCTCCTTTCCGTAGAGCGATTTGTAGGTTTCTTTCGCCAATCTCAGGATCGGTGAGCTGAGATTCGGCTTCCAGCCCGGATACCCGTCGCTGTTCTCAACCTTTGCACCGCTGAGCTCAAGAATGGAAGTCACGGTTTCCACGGTCTCATCGAGCTCTGACGCAACGGAGCTTCGCTGGCTCGTCGCCAGCACAAAAGCCTTCTTCGTCGTGGAAATGACGGCGACGTTGGTGGAAGTCTCCACCAACCCCGCGATCTCCGAACTCATTTTAAGCACGCCGTGCGGGAGTGCTGCGATTGCCTTGCACAGGAGCTGCTGCTGTGTCTTCTTGACAACCTTCGCTTTCTTCGAGGCGGGCAGTTCACCGAGCGTAATGCTAAGGTCAGGATCCACGGACGAGATTTCTGCCTTGATGATCGATTGTAATTCACCGACCTTGAGACGGGCCTCGGCCAGCTTCTTCCCCGGCAGGAACACAAGCGCCTCGCACTCGCGCGGAATGGCATTGCGCTTGTTGCCGCCTTCGAAGGCGGAAAGCCGGGCGCCAAGCGCGGACAGCTTGATGAGTACCCTGTTCAGGATCTTGATGGCGTTGCCCCGGTTCTTGTCGATCTCAAGTCCGGAATGTCCGCCCTTCAACCCCTTGACCTGAATCCTGGCGGCGACAAATTGTCTCGGTGCAGGTTCGAACGAGTGCTTGAACGTTGCGACGGTATCTCTTCCACCTGAACAGCCGACGTACAATGCTCCCTCTTCCTCGGAATCAAGATTCAATAAGGTCTTGCTTTCGAGCAAGTTTCCCGAGAGATTGCTCGCCCCTGTAAGCCCCGTCTCCTCATCGACCGTAAAGAGGAATTCCAGCGGTCCGTGTTCAAGCGTTTTATCCTCCATGATCGCAAGATTTGTCGCGACCGCGACCCCGTTATCGGCGCCCAGCGTTGTCCCGTTTGCCATGAGCAGGTTACCCTTCCGGACAAGATCGATGGGGTCTTTGGTGAAGTCGTGCACCGTATCCGCGTTTTTCTCGCAGACCATATCGAGATGTCCCTGCAACGCGATAATCTTCGCGTGCGAATGCGACGGGTGCGCAGGTTTTTTCACGACGACGTTTCCGAACTTGTCCCGCTTCGCGACGAGGCCTGACCGGGCTGCAGCATCGACCACGTAATCTCCTATCGCTTTCTCATTCTTGGAGCCGCGCGGGATACGCGAGATTGCTGCAAAGTGCTTCCAGACAAGTTGTGGTTGTAAACCGGCAATTGCTTCTGTGGACATAGAGGTTCCTTAATCCTGAAGATTTCACTCATTCGCGATTCAAGTTTCACGTTTCAGGTTACCGGGCAATCACCCGCACCCTGAATCATGAATCCTGAAACTTGAAGCTTTTCAATAGCCTGCGAGCTTGACCGCTTCCGCCCGCGGGATGGCAACCAGCGTCTCGCTCGATGCGACCTCCAGCGACCCGCTGAACGCTTTCATCGCAGTTTCCGCGTTCGGCGCTTCGTAGATCACGACAGCATCAAACCGTCCGAGACACCAGTACGCTTCCTTTATTTTTATACCCGCCGCCTCGGCTTTCTTCGGTGTGCTCTCGACCTCTTCTTTCGTGGGTCGTCGGCGAAACTTGAGCAATGTGACGAAATGCATGCGAGACTCCTTTCCCAATCGTTTTGAATCGTCAATCTTTTTTCATGGCCGTGCGGAATAAGAATGCGGCCAGAACGCCGAACATTGCCGCCCCAATAACGTCTGCAAAGCCACCGAGATGCTCCCATCCATGAATTCCAACTTTATCCTGCAAGAATGTCATCAACGAAACCTCTTTAGCCACACCTTCAATCATTTCGGTAATTGGAATGCCGCTGAGGATTGCGATTGCGACCCCCGTCAACGAACCACCTGCGACCAAACCGGTACTGTACAACATGCCCGGACTTACTTCCGATTCCTCCTTGACTTTTTGCATTCTGTCCACGATACCTTTGAACATGCCGCCGATAAAAATTGGGAATGTTGTCGAGAGGGGAAGATAGACACCGACCGCGAACGAAAGCGAGCGAATACCGCACAACTCGACTACCACGGAAATCGCCATTCCGATGAAGACGAGTCCCCAGGGCAGATCCTGGGCGAGAAGTCCTTTGATAATTGTTGCCATAAGTGTTGCCTGAGGGGCGGCGTAGCGCTCGGTCCCGATGGCATGTGGTATCCCTTGGAACGACATCGAGCCGTCGATCGCATTCAATGTCAATCCGATAACAAATGTGGATGCGAGGACCCCAATCACAAGACCGATCTGTTGCCATATCGGTGTCGCCCCGACGATGTAGCCAGTTTTCAAATCCTGGCTGGTTGCACCGGCATTTGCGGCTGCAATACAGACAATACCTCCCACCACCAGCGCAAGTGATTGGAACACATCACCGGTCCAGCCGATACTGACGAAGATCAAACAGGTTGCCATGAGCGTTGCAATCGTCATTCCTGAAATCGGATTGTTGGACGAGCCGATGATGCCGACGATCCTTGAGCTCACGGTCACAAAGAAAAATCCGAACACCACGATCAGGAGTCCCATCAAGAGTGTGCCGGGAAACGATCCGGGAAGCTGTGGCAGGACGGAAATGATCAACACAAGCGCCAACGACCCGACAATGACGTACGTTATCGGTATATCCCGCTCGGTACGGGAAAGCTTCACGCCCGCTTTCAGGTCTTTCAGACTTTTGAAACTGTCCTTGAAGGCGGAAACGATCGTCGGGAGTGTCTTAATCAGTGTAATCAGTCCTCCGGCAGCAACTGCCCCCGCTCCAATATAGCGAACGTACCCGCCCCGAATATCCGACGGCGACATCTGTGAGATCAATTTTCCGGCAGGTTTTAAGATTGACGGAAGCGCGTCTCCGATGAAGCTGATCAGGGGAATCAGCACAAGGTACGACAAAACACCGCCCGCGACGAGCACCCCGGAAATCCGTGGTCCGATGATGTAACCGACTCCGAGATATTCAGGAGTAATCTCCGCGCTGACACTCGCATTCGGGTATGCCGAGCCTTGCGGAGAAGTATATCCCGGTGTGTCCTTCCACATCCCAAGTATGCTCATGAGGGATTTGTACAGGACGGCGATGCCCAGCCCCGCGAACACACGCTGTGCCATCGAGCCGCCTTTCTCGCCTGCAATGAGCACGTCGGCACAAGCAGTCCCTTCGGGATAGGGGAGTGCCCCATGTTCTTTGACGATCAGTGAGCGTCGCAGCGGCACCATGAACAACACGCCGAGGATACCGCCGACAAAAGCAAGCGATAAGATATTGATGTACGTGAAATACGCTTCTCCGCCTGCAAGGAAGATCAGCGCGGGGAACGTAAATGCAACTCCTGCCGCGATCGATTCACCGGCCGAGCCGATAGTCTGAACGATGTTGTTCTCTAAAATCGTCGACTTGCCGAGTTTTTTAAAAACTGCAATCGCAAGGACGGCAATCGGTATGCTTGCACTGACGGTTAAACCGGCTCTCAGTGCGAGATATACCGTGGCGGCGCCGAAGATCAGGCCGAACAACACGCCGAGAATTATCGCCTTGAGCGAAATTTCGGCCATCACCGTTTCCGGAGATACAAACGGTTGAAACGTTGATGGAGATTTGTTATTTGATTCAGCCATCGTTAGTCCTTATTGTTAAGTGTGATGGTTAATTGAGTCAGATGTTTGGTGGTTTCTGATTCGTGTTCCCGGTTTCCAGTTGTCAGTTTCCTGTTTACGTTTGCCAGTTTCCGGTTTGATGTTTCCAGTTCTTCGGTATTTGCCAATAGCGAAACCGAAAACTGCAAACTGTAAACCGAAAACGTCAATTGCCCCCGTTTCTCCTCAGTAACGCCTTCAACACATATCCCGCGATCTGCGGGTTTTCCTTGAATCGCCTGATCGAGTACTGATACCATTGCTTTCCGAAAGGAACGTAGATGCGCACCCTGTGACCGTCGCGCAGAATCCGCTGGCGAAGCTCCGGCCTCACGCCGAGCAGCATCTGGAATTCGTATTCTGACTCCTTGAGATTCATTTTCTTGATTAACGCACATGCTGCATCGATCAGCTCATTATCGTGCGTTGCAATACCGACATAACATTGTTCCCGAAGCATGAATTCGAGGACTTCAACATAGTTTTTATTGATCTCGTCTCTTCGCTTGAAGGCGATATTCTCGGGCTCGATGTAAATCCCCTTGCAGAGGCGGAAACTTTTCAGTCCTTCCGCGACGAGAGCCCTGGCGTCGTCCATTGTGCGGCGAAGATATCCCTGCAGCACTAATCCGGTGTTCGGATAATCTTTTCGAAGCTCACGGTAGACCCAGATCGTATCGTCCGTGCACGAAGAATCTTCCATGTCGATGCGAATGAAATTGCGGAGCTCCTTCGCGCGCCGGGTGATGACACGTATATTCTCGAGGCAGAATTCACGGTTCAGTTTAAGTCCAAGCTGGGTTAATTTGATTGACACGTTGGAATCAAGCTTTTCATTCCCGATGACGTCGAGCACCTCGAGGATCTTATCGCGAGCTGCCGCGGCCTCCGCGCGATCGTGAATATCTTCTCCAAGAACATCGAGCGTTGCAAGCAAGTTCTGACCGTTCAGGAGCTTGACGACACGGACAGCATCGGAAATTTCTTCGCCGGCGATATAACGATTTGCAAATTTTCTGACGAATGGCTTCGGGACAGCGGGCAGTGCTGCGACGATCAGCTTATTCAGAACGTTCATCGAGTCTGTATGACGGGCCGACGTTTCGATTGAGATGATGATATGGGTGTCTTATCGGACTGCGAAATATAGGGAAGAAGGTGATAAAAATCAAGCACTTCCCCAACCACCCTCATCCGAAGATAAGATTCGTGAGCCAGACCGACATGAGGATGGCGACAATATCCGCGACAATGCCGGCGGCGACGGCGTGTCGGGTTTTGGAAATACTGACGGAACCGAAGTAAACTGCCAAAACATAAAATGTAGTCTCACCGCTTCCCATCATCACCGATACCATCCTGCCGATCAATGAGTCGGCGCCGTAGGTGTTGATTGTTTCCGACATGACGCCCAGGGCGCCGCTGCCCGACAACGGCCGGATGAGCGCCATCGGCAATGTCTCCGGAGGCATGCCGATGAAATTCGTAACGGGCGCGATGAGTCGCGAGAGCAACTCCATCGCCCCGCCTGCGCGGAAGACGCCGATAGCGACAAGAATCGCGACAAGATACGGTATGATTCTCACTGCTACGTGAAACCCCTCTTTCGCCCCTTCGACGAATACCTCGTAGATCTTTACTTTCTTGATCGCACCATACGCGACAATAAAGAACACCAACGCCGGGATGGCGAGAATTGAGAGGACGTCGATTGCGGAAATCAGGCTTTCGATCACGATTCTTCAGTTGGAAGAAGTTGTTTCCGATAGCCGGGTAGCTTCGCCATAAGCTTCACGGTGATGATTGCGATCACCATCGTCAACGCCGAAGCGACGATCACCGTCCCGATGATTTCCGCAGGATTTGAAGAGCCGGCAGCGGCGCGTATTGCAATAACAGACGCGGGAATAATCTGGAGGTTGCTGGTATTAATGACAAGGAACGTCACCATCGCATCCGTTGCAGTGCCGGCTTTCTTGTTCAACCTGTTCAGCTCCTCCATGGCTTTCAGCCCGAGCGGAGTAGCTGCATTGTTGAGTCCGAGCATGTTGGCGGAGATATTCATGATCATCGCTCCCATTGCGGGATGATCAGCCGGGACGTCCGGGAAAAGTCTCGTCGTAACAGGTCTCAGCACTGCGGCGAGCATCGCGACCAAACCTGCCTGCTCTGCAATCTTCATAATTCCGAGCCATAATGCCATGAGACCGATCAGGCCGATGGCAAGTTCCACGGCGGTTTTTGCATACTTGATGATGCCGTCGTTGGTAACCGCATTGATCCTGACAAAGCGAACGGGATCGAAGGTGATCACAGCCGGAATTTCCCTCCCGTTGAACGATTCCCATTTTGCATGGACGAGGAGGAATTCATTTTTCTGAGCCTCGAATACCTCCCTGAGGATCGCGGGAGTTTGTTCGTCGATGAATATATGCAGAGTGCCGCCGGGGAATAGCTCGGCCTTCTGTATGATCGTATCCGGCAATGTCCCCGACCCGGCAGGCAATTGCGTCGCGATCGCGACGGCGCACTGCATTTTCTGGAGCTGGGTGGGTGGTGAGCTTACGTGTTGTGAAAATTGAATGATACACGAAATCTCTTCACCATTGTGATATTTGTTGGCGGAGATATCACTTACGTCGCCGTACAAAGCGACTCCGATACCGATTACGAGAAGTGCGAGCCAGATGTAGTTAAGCATTGCGGATTGTCCGAGACCTCGTCTCGCTCCCTGAGCGGGACGGGCGGATTTAATATAGGAGATTAAATTGCCGATGTCAACAGGTTGTGGGAACGTTCTTTAACGGCACTGACCGGAAGCCGTTCGGTCCCGGAGATTTCCTGTTCGCACCCGCAGGCAATGTCCATCGATTTGAAAACTCCACGGACACGCACGGATATCCGCGATGTTTTCGTGCATCTTTCGTGACAATCCGTGGTTAAAAAACGTTGATGCTTCGCGCTTTCAGACGGACCAACTCCCGGGACCCGTCCTTCCTTGCAATTCACTCCATTTATCGGTATATTTTGCTTGAAATCCCGATGAACCAATCGGGATTCTTTTTGTTTTGAGATGTATTTCTGCAATTCATGGAAAATATTCGAAACTTCTGCATCATCGCACATATCGATCACGGTAAATCGACGATAGCCGACAGGCTACTCGAAACCACGGGCACGATTACCGAGCGCGAGATGAAGTTCAATCAGGTGCTCGATGACATGGAGCTCGAGCAGGAACGCGGCATCACCATCAAGTTGCACGCCATCCAGATGAGGTACAAGGGGAAGGATGGCAAAGAATACATTCTCAACCTCATCGATACGCCCGGTCACGTCGACTTCTCGTATGAGGTCTCCCGCTCGCTCGCTGCCTGCGAAGGCGCAATCCTCGTGGTGGATGCCTCGCAGGGGGTCGAAGCGCAAACTATCAGCAACCTGTACCTCGCAATCGATGCCGGACTTGAAATCATACCGGTCATCAACAAGATCGATTTGCCGAGTGCGATGGTGGAACCGGTGAAACACCAAATCATGGATTTGATCGGGTGCAAGGAGGAGGATATCATCCTCGCGAGCGCGAAGATGAAAATAGGGGTCAGCGAGATGCTTGAGGCGGTTGTAAAACGGGTCCCGGCGCCGAGCGGAGATCCGAAAGCGCCCCTGAGGGCTTTGATTTTCGATTCTATATTTGACGGCTATCGCGGGTCTGTAGTGTACATCCGGATTGTCGATGGGACGCTGCGGGAAAAAGACAAGGTGAAATTTTTTGCTACGAATAAGGTCTTCGATGCCGAGGAAGTCGGCGTTCTCGAAATGCAGCGCCTCCGGACGAAGGAACTCTCCGCCGGCAACGTCGGCTATCTCATTCCGGGGGCCAGGGACGTCCACGACACGAAAGTCGGAGACACACTCACGAATGCCGATCAGCCGGCCGACGGCCCTCTCCCGGGTTACAAGGATGCGAAGCCGATGGTCTTCGCCGGGCTCTACCCGGTGAATGCAGACAATTTCTCCGAGCTCAGAGAATCTCTGGAGAAACTTCGCCTCAACGATGCATCGCTCATCTTCGAGCCGGAATCGTCGGTTGCGCTCGGGTTCGGATTCCGTGCCGGTTTCCTCGGCCTGCTGCACATGGAAATTGTCCAGGAACGTCTCGAACGTGAATATCAGCAGGAGCTGATCACGACCGTTCCCAACGTGGAGTACCGTGTGGTGAAAATCGGCGGTGATGTTGTGCTCGTCGATAATCCGGCGTTCATGCCGGCGGTCGGCGACATCGAACGCGTCGAAGAGCCGTTCATCACTGCTCAGATCATCGCCCCCTCGGAGTACATCGGCAACATCATGAAGCTGTGCACGGAACGCCGGGGCGTCTACAAGAACACGACGTACATCGATCCAACACGGGCCGACCTGCGCTACGAGCTGCCGCTTTCGGAAATCATTTTCGATTTTTACGACAAACTGAAATCGACGTCGAGGGGGTATGCCTCCCTCGATTATGAATTCCTCGAATACCGCGAGTCGGATCTCGTGAAGCTCGACATCCTGTTGAACGGCGAGTCCGTCGATGCGCTTTCAACGATTGTCCATCGCGAGAAGTCGTACGAATGGGGGAAGAAACTTTGCGCAAAGCTCCGGAAGCTCATCCCGAGGCAGATGTTTGAGGTCGTCATCCAGGCGGCGATCGGCAGCAAGGTGATCGCGCGCGATACCATCTCGGCGATCCGGAAGAATGTTCTTGCGAAATGCTACGGCGGCGACATCTCGCGCAAACGAAAACTGCTCGAGAAACAAAAAGAGGGGAAAAAACGTATGAAACAGGTGGGTAGGGTGGAGATCCCGCAGGAAGCGTTCCTGGCAGTCCTTGCGATGGAAGATTGAAACATTCATTTTCTGAAAGAGAAAGTAGTATGGCAAAGAAAACTGAGCAGGATCGCGTTGCGAACCAGACGTTGCCGGAGAAAATCAAGGCATTCTTTAAGGAATTTGCAATTGTATTCGGCGCATTCCTCGTGCTGAACAGCTTCGTACTCGCTTCGTTCGAGGTCCCGACGGGTTCGATGGAGAATGAAATCATGACGGGGGATTTCCTTCTCGTCAACAAATTCGTCTTCGGCGGAACAACGCCAAGGACCATTCCATTCACGAATACGAAAATTCCCGCCTTCAAATTGCCCTCACCGTGGAAGGTCGAGCGTGGAGATGTGATCGTTTTCATTTTCCCCGGCAATCGCGAGGAAGTCACGGCATCGGAGTTTGCCTACTACTTGAAACGGTGTGTCGCGCTCGCAGGAGATACGATCCGCATCATCGACAAGAAAGTGTTCATCAACGGCGAGCCCGCCCCGCTGCCGAGGAATGTACAGTTCGATCTCCGGCATCCGATCCAGCCTGCCGGCTATGCAAACGCTTCGATATTCCCGAGAGGCGCGCCGTTTAACGAGGACAACTACGGGCCGGTCGTTGTTCCGAAGGAAGGCGACGTCATTACGCTCAACGCACAGACAATTGATGCGTGGGGAACCTTTATCAAGCGCGAAGGTCACACCGTCGGACTCCGGGGAGGAAGAGTACTTGTCGACGGCGTGGAACAGAGTTCCTATACCGTGCAGCGAGACTACGTCTTCGGCATGGGGGATAACCGTGATAACAGCCTCGACAGCCGCTTCTGGGGATTCATTCCGGAGGAATCGGTTATCGGCACGCCGTTAGTCGTTTACTGGTCGTGGAATCCTGAAATCCAGATCTGGCCGCTGAGCACCATGATTAATAATCTTCCGAGCAAGCTTTCCACGATCCGCCTGGGGAGGATCGGAAACCTCGTAGACTGAGCTCACAATGATCTTGCGAAAGATTCGTGGACAAGCGGGAGAACATCGCGGCGGGTCATCGCGCTGGCGGGAGTACGGGTTGATTCTCCTGGTTGCGATGCTGGGCGCCGTCGCGCTCAAGACATTTGTCGTGGAGGCTGTTGTCATCCCTTCCGCATCGATGGAACGCACGCTCTTCGCCGGCGACTTTATCCTTGTCAATAAACTGGTACGGGGTGCTCCTGCAGTCAATTGCCACACGGATACCCAATCGGAAGCT
>DASYTP010000074.1:0-6292 GCA_036002145.1 Bacteroidota bacterium
CGCTAACAGTGTACAACGTGCTTGGACAAGAGGTGGAAACGCTGGTAGATGGGATGCACGATGCGGGATACGCGTGGGCGGAGTGGAGTGGGCGGGACGCGAATGGCCTGAGCCTTCCTACAGGTATATACTTCGTACGGATGTCGGCTCGATCGACAACTGGTGCACGGTCTGAGTCGTTCAACCAAACTTTGAAGATCATGTTGATGAAGTAGGGGGAGGAGTAGTTGGGTAGATGAGTAGATGAGTAGTTGAGTAGATGAGTAGTTGAGTAGTTGAGTAGTTGAGTAGATGAGTAGTTGAGTAGATGAGTAGTTGAGTAGATGAGTAGATGAGTAGATGAGTAGATGAGTAGTTGAGTAGATGAGTGGCGGGATATGAGATGTGAGCTCGTTCGGAGAGGCACTTGCGCCCTCGGTTCATAATAACAAATAACTAATAACCTTTTCATCGATCCCTCCCTTCGTTCTGGCCAGCTGGCCGCTAAAATCTATGATCTAAATAACCGACGCACCACCCTTGGTACGAAACCGGCGATATCTTTTAACTTTTCCCCGTTCCTCCCCCTCGGTTTGCATCCTACAAGAATTTTGAATAGTTTACTCATAATTCCGTATGCAAATCGGCAAAATCAACATACCGCGAGCAATTCTTCTTGCTCCCATGGAGGATGTCACGGATATCCCGTTCCGTCTTATCTGCAAGAAACTGGGGGCGGATATCATGTACACGGAGTTCGTGAACTCCGAGGGACTCGTCCGCAATTCGGAAAAAACCAAGAAGAAGATGATGTTCCTTGAGGAGGAGCGTCCATTCGGGATACAGATTTACGGTGGCGGGGAAAGCTCTATGGGGAACGCAGCCCGCATGGCGGCGGAACTTCAACCCGATCTGATCGATATCAACTGCGGCTGTTGGGTGAAGAACGTCGCCGGACACGGCGCAGGAGCCGGCTTGCTGCGCGATCTCCCGAAGATGGAACGCATCATCTCTTCCGTCGTCAGCGCAGTGCAATTGCCGGTAACGGTCAAAACGCGTCTTGGCTGGGATTCTGAATCAATCCGGATCGTCGACGTTGCCAAGATGATCGAATCAACGGGGGCAAAAGGGCTCACCATTCACTGCCGTACGCGCGCCCAGGGACATAAGGGCGATCCCGACTATTCGTGGATCCCGGTCGTGAGAGAAGCAGTCGGTATTCCGATCATAGTCAATGGTGGGGTGGAGTCCCCGCAGGCTACGAAGGAGATATTCGATTCGACCGGCTGCGATGGCCTCATGATTGCCCGGGGAGCGATCCAGAACCCATGGATTTTCACTGAGACCAAACACTTCCTGGAAACGGGAGAGTTGCTTCCGCAGCCATCGTTCCACGAGCGTCTTGAAATTCTCCTTGAACATCTCCTGCTCTCCGTGAAACACAAAGGCGAGCGTAAGGGGGTCATCGAGTTTCGAAAGCATTACAGTGGGTATTTACGCGGCGTCCCCGGTGTGTCGAAACTTCGGGCCGAGCTGATGCGGTACGATGATCTTCAACCGATTATCGATCATATCCGATCCTTCGCCGGACAGCTTTCGAACCAAGTGTTTGCTGAAGACCTGGCAGCCTGACATTTACATTTCACTCTTCTCTATCCAGCCATGAATGCGGCCCCCGGCATCCTTGCCATCGGTGTTGCAAACCCCGCGCGCCGGTACGGACAAAAAGAGATCTACGATCTTATCTGCCGATACTCGCCGTACTACCGGAACGACCGGGTGGAACACATCTTCATGAACTCCGACATCGACCATCGCCATTTTTGTTTCGATATCGAATCAGTCAACCCGAACGAAACTTCCGACGAGCTTCACGAGCGATTTCGTGCGGGAGCCATGCAGATCGGGGCTGAAGCGATCAGACGATGCGTGGAATCGAAAGGCATCGACTTGCGCGAGGTGGATTTTCTCATCGCGGTATCCTGCACAGGGTATCTTTGTCCGGGACTTTCTTCGCTTCTCATCAAAGAATTGAATATGCGCACGAATATCCAGCGCGCAGACCTTCTCGGGATGGGTTGCGCAGGCGCCATGCCCGGCCTCCAGCGCGCATACGATTTTGTAAAGGCATATCCCGATAAAAAGGCTCTGCTCCTCACCGTCGAGATTTGTTCTGCCTGTTACTATATCGATAATTCGTTGGAAACCGTGGTCGGAAACGCCATCTGTGCCGACGGCGCCGCGGCTGTGGTCGTAGGCGCGGGGAGCAATGACTGCATCCCGAGAATCGCGGGCTTCGAGACGCTGCTTGAACCCTCTCTCATCGAGACGGTTGGTTTTACGCAGGTCGATGGCAAACTGCGGATCATCCTCTCGAAGGATATCCGGAATATCGCAGGTTCGCTCGGCAAAAAAGTCATCATGCGTCTCCTGGAGCAGCACGATCTTACGCAAGACCGGGTTGATCATTGGATACTCCACTCCGGCGGCCGTAAGGTCATCGATAATCTCCAGAATGAAATGTCTCTCTCAGACGCCCAGGTACATCAAAGCAAGTGCGTTCTGAAGAACTTCGGCAACATGTCATCGCCGACGGTACTCTTTGTTCTTCAAAGAACCCTCGAGGAATCGGCTCCACGTCCCGGCGACCGCGGCATCATGCTGGCAATGGGACCCGGACTCGCTCTCGAAGCCGCATTGCTTGAATGGTGATGGCGCCTCACCGGTAGTTTTTGCTCACAATGGAAAAATCTCAGGTCGCTCAAATACTGGATGAAATCGGCACTCTGCTCGAATTGCGAGGGGAGAATCGCTTCAAGTGCATCGCGTACCACAACGCCTCACGCATCATCAATGCGTTGACGAAAGATCTGGACGAGCTCGTTGCTTCCGGCGAGTTGCGAACCGTGAAGGGCATCGGGGAGGGGTTGGCGGAAACCATCACCGAACTGGTGAAAACAGGGAAGTCGAAATATCATGCCGGGCTGCGCAGCAAGATACCCGACGGCGTGCTTGAAATGCTTCGCATTCAAGGATTGGGACCGAAGAAAGTCAAACTCCTCCATGAGAAACTGAAGATCAAGAATGTCGACGAGCTGAAGTCTGCGGCAGAGAATCACCGTCTGGCAAAAATAGAAGGATTCGGAGAAAAGACTGAGGAGAATATTCTCCGGGGTATAGAGCTCCTCAAGACACATTCCGATAAGCACCTCTTCTCCGTTGCGGAAAAGGCTTCCAATCGTATTTTCGACGTGATCAAAAAGCAAAAAGGGGTAGTGCGGTGCGCTGTTGCGGGCAGCCTGCGGCGACGCAAGGAAGTCATCGGGGACATCGATATTCTCGTTAGCGCGCCGGCCAAAGCAATCAAGCCGATCATGGATGCATTCACATCTCATCCAGACGTCGACACCGTCGTCGCTCGCGGCGAGACAAAATCATCCGTTCTCCTCAGTTCCGGCATCAATTGCGATCTGCGCGTCGTCCATGACGATGAGTACCCTTTCGCGCTCGCGTACTTCACGGGGAGCAAGGAACACAATGTCGAAATGCGCTCGCTCGCGAAGAAATTCGGCTGGAGCCTCAACGAGTACGGATTTTCGGAAGCCGGCACCGAGGAGAAGCGCGGCAAGGGCAAGCGCATCGTCCGATGCAAGGAGGAAGCCGACATTTACCGGGCGCTGGATCTCGCCTATATTCCGCCGGAGCTTCGCGAGCAAACGGGTGAGTTTGAAGCGGCGAGGAATAATTCACTTCCAAAGCTGATCGACGAGAGGGACATTCGCGGAACCTTTCACTGCCATACGACGTATAGCGATGGCGCCAATACGCTTGAGGAAATGGCTCATGCAGCGCGAGAACGCGGATGGGAATATCTCGGCATTGCCGATCACAGCAAAATTGCCGCGTACGCAGGGGGGTTATCAGAGGAAAAAGTGAAGCAGCAGCACAAAGAAATCGATGCATTGAATTCCGGATATGAGAAGTTTCGCGTGTTCAAGGGAACAGAAGTCGATATCCTCCCCGATGGATCACTCGATTGGAGCGACAAGGTGCTGGCAAGTTTCGATTATGTTGTCGCTTCCGTCCACAGTAAATTCAAGATGACCGAGGCAGAGGCGACAAAGCGTATTACCAGGGCGATCAAGAACAAGCACGTGACGATGCTCGGTCACGCAACGGGGAGGCTCCTTCTCGAGCGCGAGGGCTATCCGGTGAATATGATCGATGTGATCAATGCCGCGGCCGATTATGGGAAGATTATCGAGATCAATGCCCATCCCATACGTCTTGATCTTGACTGGCGGCTTTGCAAATACGCGAAAGAGAAAGGCGTCGCGGTGAGTATCAACCCCGATGCCCATAACATTGTCGGCTTGAACGACGTATACTATGGTGTCGGCATCGCGCGAAAGGGCTGGCTGGAGAAGAAGAACGTGCTCAACACGGGCTCTTTGGGCGAAATCGTAAAGTATTTGGGATTAAAGGACTAATTCGGGAGTTTGACTGTGCGAAAGGACAAGTTTATTGGGGCTATTCTCATCACCTTCGGCGTTTTGTTTTTGCTGGATAATCTCGGGATCGCAGACGTAGGCGACATCTTCCACGACTTCTGGCCCCTCATCCTGGTACTCTGGGGATTGAGCATTCTCAGGCGCGGTAAGCGGCCTGCGAGTCCTGTTCAATCTGTCTCAGCGCAACCGGTCGACCGTGAGCTTCTCCACGAATCTTCCATATTCGGGGATACGTTCCTCAATGTTACCTCTACGAACTTCAAAGGAGGATCGGTCTCCACGGTTTTCGGAGATGCTGACGTCGATCTCTCGCAGGCAGTCGTCGCGGATGGTGAGCATGAACTCCGCCTGCGTGGTGTATTTGGAGATTCGTCGGTCACACTTCCGAAGGATACGGCGGTGTCTATCGCCGCAAAATCGAGGTTCGGATCGGTGATGGTTCTCGGCCAACGCAAGGACGGCTTCTCCTCCGAAGTACTGGTCACAAGTCCGGAATATGACACATCTCCAAAACGACTTCGCATTTCACTCACAAAAGTGTTTGGGGCTGCAAGAATAGGATGATGAACTGCTGATGCGAAGATTGAGGTAGCTTGCGATTAAATTCCCAATTACAAACTCCAAATTCCAAATTCCGCTTTCAAGAATCCCGCCACCAAGCGGAATCCAGAAGCGGGACAAATCCCAAATCACAAATGCCAAACTTCAAATGGCAGCGTTAACTTCCCGGCAAGAACCGATCGAGGTTTTGAAGAAACGGGCGGCGAAGATCATTCGCCGGCTGAAGAAACAGTACCCTGATGCTACGGTAGCTCTTCACCATCGGAGTCCGGTCGAACTCCTTGTTGCCACGATTCTGTCCGCTCAGTGCACAGACGAACGGGTGAATATTGTGACGGAGTCACTGTTCCAGAAATACCGGACAGCGGGCGAATACGCAAAAGCGGACCAGCATGAGCTCGAGAAGGTGATTAATTCGACGGGGTTTTTCCGGGCAAAAGCGAAGAGCATCATCAATTGTTGCAAGGCATTGGTGGAACAACACGGCGGAAACGTTCCCGATACCATGGAGGAACTGGTCCAGCTCGCCGGGGTTGGAAGAAAGACCGCGAACGTCATCCTGGGAAATGTTTTCGGAAAGGCGGAAGGAATCGTCGTCGATACGCATGTGAAACGGCTATCGCAGCGTCTCGGCCTTTCGAAGGAATCCACACCCGAGAAGATCGAGGTCGACTTGATGAATATCGTGCCAAAAAAAGACTGGATCGCACTCGGGGATCTTCTCATCTGGCATGGCAGGGCAATCTGTGACGCGCGAAAACCGGACTGCCCCGGATGTCCCGTGAATGATCTGTGTCCCTCCGCGAACACCTTTACCTGAATTCAACTTGTCGACTCGGCGTCGTCTTTCAAACGATTCCACAGCTCATCGAGTTGTAATTCTCGCGCCCAATGTTCAATGTATTTCATGTCTAACAGCTCGCGCTGAACTTCATAGACTCTCAGCGCATCCGTGAATTGCTTCTCACTTCCGCCCGAGAGTTTCGCCCACTGCATCTTCATGAGGATTGTGTCTTCAGGGCGCGAGACATATACGTCTATTCCCATAACTCGCTCAGCCATTCTTCGAGAAAATCTGCTCTCATCGAAGGCTCCCTTCGTCAGGATCCAAAAATCAACCTTGTCACCCTCACTGATATGTATCAGATTAAACATCCCCTGTGTCTCTATGGCGAGGGATATGCTGTGGGCATCGAGGTAGAATTCCGTTGGTGGGAACGAGGCGAAGAATGTTTCAACCG
>DASYTP010000075.1:0-15194 GCA_036002145.1 Bacteroidota bacterium
CGAAGGATTTCTCTGATTGCGGATTGCGGATTGGCGATTTCGGATTGAGCAAAATGGATAAATGGAATGATGGACTGATGGAATGATGGGTGATTGCGGTAGTGTAGTATTTGGCGATGTTCTTAACTTCAGCATGAATCATGAATCTTGAATCCTGAATCCCGAAACCCCAAACCGTCAACCCCCAACTACGAACTATCAACTACGAACTACGAACTATTCAACAGGATATCATCATGGCAAACAAGTTCATTGAACAACTCGATTCGGTCATCAAACAGCATCGCATGCTCGACCATCCGTTTTATCAGACGTGGAACATGGGGAAGCTCAGCCGGGATGCTCTGCGGGAGTATGCGAAGCAGTACTACCACTTCGTGCAGGCGTTTCCTACGTTCCTGAGCGCGACCCACGCAAACACGCCGCACCTGACCGTGCGCCAGGAATTGCTGGAGAACCTCATCGAAGAAGAGCGGGGTGAAGGCAACCATCCGGGACTCTGGCTCACGTTTGCCGGGGCGCTCGGTGTTTCCGCGTCCGATGCGACACGGGCTGATCTCCTGCCGGAGACAAGGGAGTCGATTGAAACGATGCGGACGATCACGCGTGACGGATCATACCTCGAAGGCGTGGCCGCTCTGTATGCGTACGAATCTCAAATTCCGGAAGTAGCGGGTGTGAAGATCGACGGACTCCGGAAGTATTATGGTATCGGCGACGAGCGGGCGCTCTCGTTCTTTACCGTCCACCAGGAGGCAGACGTGCACCACTCCGGAGGCGAGCGAAAGATTCTTGAGCAGTATGCCGTATCGGAAGATCAGCGTGACAGGTGCCTCTCTGCTGCCCGCTCCTCCTCACAAGCGCTGCTGAAGCTGCTGGACGGCGTTTTTCGGACGTACGTTCAGCCGGCGATGAATTGACGTATGGCGATCAGAGAGATTCTTCTTCTCGGCAATCCCGTCCTTCGGGCGAAATGTGAGAAGGTCAAGAGTTTTTCTGACGCCGGACTCGAAGATACCGCACGGGACTTGCGCGACACTCTTGCGAATTTCCGTCGCATGCATGGATTCGGCCGGGGAATTGCTGCTCCGCAAATCGGTGTCAGCAGAAAGGTGATCTTCATCAGCATCGATCGGCCCTTCGAGCTCGTCAATCCCGAAATCGTGAAACGGTCGAAGCAGATGATGACGTTATGGGATGACTGTTTCTCTTTTCCCGATCTTCTGGTGAAAGTTAAGCGTCACACCAGGATTTCCGTACGGTACCGGGACATTAACGGTTCCAGGTTGCGGCTCGACGCGGAGGACGGATTGTCGGAATTGCTGCAACACGAGATCGATCACGTCAACGGCATCCTCGCCGTGGACCGTGCGATCGATTCCCGACACATTGTTCTGCGCAGCGAATGGGAAAAACTCACGCGAGCTCGGGGCAAGGGATATCGGTTCTGAGCGCGCATAGCAAGTGGAGTAATTCCCGAGAACAAATCCTAAATCCGAATATCTAATTCCTAATCAATTTCGAAATCCCAAACTCAAATGACCAAAACTTGATCAGTTTATGCGGTAGTTTGTCCGAAGGACTCCTTCGGAGGAATTTTGAGTTTGGGATTTCGAAATTCGGATTTCGGATTTAACCTGAGCCTTTTTTCTTAGCACTTAATATAGGACCATCTATGCCATTACTCTCTCAAGACCAGGTTGCCAAGGAAATGCAAACACTCCGGGGATGGAGTCAGACAGGGAACGAGATAAGCAAAGTCTTTGAATTGAAGGATTTCGTTCACTCGATGGGGTTCGTCAATTCTGTCGCGTTGCTTGCCGAGAAAGCGAACCATCACCCCGATATCGACATCCGGTGGAACAAGGTGACGCTCACCCTCTCCACGCATAGCGCAGGAGGGCTGACGGAAAAAGACTTCAATCTTGCAAAAGCTGTCGACGCATTATGATATCACGGCTTGACCAGCTGAAAAAATTTCTTGAGGAAGAGCCGGCCGACGTGTTCACGCATTATGCGATTGCGCTCGAATATGTCTCGACGGGAAAATATCCGCAGGCGATTGAAATGTTCGAGGAAGTCATCGCGCTCGATCCGAACTACGTCGCAGCATATCATCAGCTCGGGTTACTGTTTGTTCGGATGAATAACAAACGTGAAGCTTTGATAACATTGGAGCGTGGCATGAAGGCTGCAGACATTACGGGTGATGCTCATGCCAGGAGCGAAATGGAAGAAGCCCGCGATGAGCTGGGATTATGACGAGAGATGAAATCCTTTCGCTCTTCAGAAGATCCGGGGCGCTGCTCGAGGGACATTTCCGTTTGACGTCAGGCCTCCATAGCCCGCACTACTTCCAGTGTGCAAGAGTGTTGCAGTATCCGGCGAACACAGAATGCCTGTGCCGGGAGATTGCTGAGAAATTTCGCGTTCATGCGGCCGATGTTGTCGTCGCGCCTGCCCTGGGCGGCATCGTCGTCGGGCAGGAAGTCGGACGCCAGCTCAATGTGCGCTCGATCTTTACAGAAAGAAAGGATGGATCGATGCAGCTCCGCCGCGGTTTTGAAATTGCGTCCGGCGAACGGGTCCTCGTCTGTGAAGATGTGATCACAACGGGAGGCTCCGTAAACGAGGTGTTGGAAATTGTGAAGCAGCGCGGGGCCGACGTCATCGGTGTCGGCGCCATCGTCGACCGTAGCGGCGGCAAGGCAGTCCTGCCAGGTTTTTTTGCGACACTGACGATGGACGTTCTCACCTATGCCCCCGGAGAATGTCCGTCGTGCAAGCAGGGAATACCGGTGGAGACGCCGGGGAGTAGGCAGTAGGAAGTAGGCAGTAGGAAGTAGGCAGTAGGCAGTAATCAGTAACCGGTAGCCAATAACCAATAACCAGTAACCGGTAACCGGTAACCTGTAACCAGTATCCAGTATCGAGGATCCAGCATCTAGCATCCTGCACATGTTCTCCGATCTTATTCTCAAACATACATTCTTCGCGTTAGTTATCATCGTCGGGTCCGCGATTGCCGGGCAGGTGTTGAGGGGATTATTTGAGGTTTTCCTCAGAAAGCTCATTCAGAAGACGGAGAGCAAGCTCGATGACCGCATCATCCCCGTCATCGGCTCGTATGTCTCGCCGCTGAGTCTCATCATCGGGCTTAGTATCGGTGTCCGGGAAATTCGGAAAGGGCTTACCGCCGAACACGTCACGCACAATCAGATCCTGGATTATTTCTCCGTCATTGTGTTCGTTGTCTACGTCATTATCCTCACCCGGCTCGTCAGCAGGCTTGTCAAGGCAGTACTGGAGTGGTACATCGAAGATTTGGCTGTCAAGACTCACCGCAGCGAAACAGCGCTCGTCGCTCCGCTGTTGATGAAGTTTGTCAACGTCCTTCTGTTGTTCATCGCTGTCCTCATCGTCCTGGATCATATGGGTATCAACGTCGGCAGTTTGCTTGTTTCGCTCGGCGTCGGCTCGCTCGCGATAGCGCTTGCAGCGCAGGAAACGCTTTCGAATATGATCGGTTGGTTTGTCATTCTCCTCGATCAACCCTTCCGCGTCGGTGACCACATCAAGCTGCCGTCGGGAGAGGAAGGAAAAGTGTACCAGATCGGCCTGCGTGCGACCCGCATCCTGAACGCCGATAACAATCTTGCCATCATCCCGAACGGCGATATCGTCAAGAGCCGCATTGTGAATGTTTTTCTTCCGGACAGTGCGACACGCTTGGTCATCGAGGTGCCCGTTTCCTACAGCACCGATATGGAGCGTGTCCGGCGCTGCGTGGTGCGGTTGCTTGAACAGCAGCCCGACATCCATCGTGACCCGCCTCCCGAAGTTGTCCCGGTAGGCTTCGGTGATTCGGGATTTATCGTTCGCATTTCTGCACGCGTGGAGTTTAGCAGGAGGTGGGCGGTCGAAACGAGTCTGCGCGAGCAGATCATGCGAACGTTTAAGAAAGATGGGATAGTGATTTCCGTCCCGCAGCGCGTCATTCACATCGTGAATCCCGATGGACCTCAAGCTGCTCAAGCGCACTGAGGTCTACAGAGGCCGTGTCTTCAACATCATTGTCGATGATGTCGAGTACCGTTCCGGCAGGGCATCGGTACGGGAAGTCGCTCAACATTCCGGGGGAGGCGTGGCGCTCGCGGTTTTTCCCGACCGGCGCATCATCCTTGTGAGACAGCACAGGTATCCGTTCGACGAATTCATATGGGAATTGCCCGCGGGAAAACTGTCACCGGGAGAAGATCCGCTCCACTGCGCCCGGCGCGAGCTCGAGGAAGAGACGGGATACACTGGAACAACCTGGAAAAAACTTACCGCTCTCTATACGACCCCCGGGTTCTGCAGTGAAGTGCTTCATATTTTCATGACGACCGATCCGCACGAGACTGCCGGGGGCAGGCGATTGGAAGAGGGAGAAGAAACGATGACGATGAAGATCCTGCCTCTCGAAGAGGCGATCGTGATGATCGAGCGTCAGGAAATTGTCGATGGAAAGACCATCGCCGGCATATTTCTCGGAGAACGAATCCTGCGCAAGGGGTGACGATGGAATCACCGCAAGATGCCTATCCCAAAGATCGCACGTACCGGCTCGACCTCAAACGCTGTATTCGTGCCGTGTGCGATGGCGAGCTCGCCGAAATATCCTACTATGAGCGTAACAATTGGGCGACAGTCGAGCTCCAATGCAACAGATGTAAAAAGAAATTCGTCGTGAAGGTCGAAATTTGAGAAGAAGTATGTTGGTATGTTAGTAGGAAGTATGTTAGTACGTAGTATGAAGTAAGTGCCATGGGCAAATCGAACATCGTACATGAAACACGAAACACAAAACACGAAACATGAAACGCAACCCACCTAACACCGATCCCCCCCTTGAATCCCGCTGAACTCATACGAAAAAAACGCGGCGGCAATAAGCTCTCCCGAGAGGAATTGGAATTCCTCATCAAGGGATATCTCTCGGGTGGAGTTGCCGAGTATCAAATGTCGGCGTTCCTCATGGCGGTGTATTTCCAGGGAATGGATTTCGATGAAACAACCGTACTCACCGATGTCATGCTGCATTCAGGGCGTGTCGTCGATCTCTCCTCGATTCCCGGCATAAAAGTCGATAAACACTCCACAGGCGGCATCGGTGACAAGGTCTCGATCATCCTCGCGCCGATGGTTGCCGCTTGTGGCGTCGTCGTGCCGATGATTTCCGGGCGCGGACTTGGCCATACGGGTGGGACTCTCGATAAGCTTGAATCAATTCCCGGATTTCGTACCGACCTTTCGCTGGAGGAATATACATCCGTTCTCAAGGAGATCGGCGTCGTCATGATCGGTCAAACAAAGGAAATCGCCCCGGCGGATAAGCGATTGTACGCGTTGCGCGACGTGACCGGGACCGTTGAGAGCATACCGCTGATAGCAGGCAGCATTCTGAGCAAGAAAATTGCCGAGGGGACCGATGCTCTGGTCCTTGATGTGAAGACCGGTCGGGGCGCGTTCATGCAATCTCAGGACGATGCGATCCGCCTTGCTCAAACGTTGATAGCGGTCGGGAAGCAGTTCGGCAAGAAAACACTCGCCATACTTACCGACATGAATCAGCCGCTGGGATACGCCATCGGCAATTGGATTGAAGTTGTTGAATGTATCGATTGCCTCCGGGGGAAGGATGTCCCCGATCTCATGGAAGTCACATATGTTCTCGGTGGAGCTATGCTTCTGCTCGGCGGCAAGGCGATGACGATTGAGGAAGGAATGAAAACCTGTCGTGGAGCGGTCGCGTCGGGGAAAGCCTACCGGAAGTTCAAAGAACTCGTGGAACGTCAGGGTGGGGACGCTTCGTTTATTGAACATCCGGAAAAATACCGGCAAGTTGGTTCTTCCGTCGAGGTCAGGAGCTCCACCTCCGGCGATCTCGACCGGATCGACGCGCTGGAGCTCGGATTCACTGCGGTGGTGCTGGGGGCGGGACGAACGAAAGTTGATGACGAGATCCAGCCTGGATCCGGAATCCTATTGAAAAAGAAAATCGGGGACAGCGTAGATGCCGGCGATACGCTCGCGGTCATCTACGGTGAAGACAATAGCCGGTTGGAACAGGCACGGCACCGCGTCGAACGTGCGTTCAGCGTTGCCACCGAGCCATCGACGCAGCCGCCCCTGATTCATGCGATCATCGATGAGCACGGTGTCACGCCGTGGCGCGGTGGCTCTTAGAAAGCGTAACATACCCGCGACTTCAGGTAATGCATCAGTTCGAATAAGAGAACCAAAATGTGAGTGAGCATACACTCGCACACCCCACGGGGGAGGTCGATGCAGGCATTCGCTGCAAACTGACGCACTCCCCGACTTCATTATGACTTGAATTCTCCCGGATTTTTTTTTATTATGAATCCAATTCTGTTTCATCACGAACTTATGAAACGTCAATAGCTGGAGTCGCCGGATGCCCGTCATTACACTCGTCAATGAAGGAAAAACGATCGAAGTCGCAGAAGGCGCAAATCTGCGCAAAGCGCTGCTGAAACAGGGGGTCAATCCGTATGTCGGCAAGGATAAGTTCCTGAATTGCCTCGGCAACGGATTGTGCGGAACCTGCCGCGTGGAGGTGGTCGACGGCAAGGGTGCGCCGGCGATGACAGCGATGGAGGAGGCGGCACTTCTCGGATTGACTCCGCTCTATGCCCGCGCCGTTCCGAAAAACACGCGCCTCGCCTGCCGCATTGACGTTACCAAAGACATGGCGATCAAAACCTATCCGAAGATAACGGTTGATTGGAGGGTGACGAAAGAACGCTGGAAGTTGTCCCTGATCTGGGCGTTCTTTGGCGGAATCTTCTTGTATGTTGTGATCCGGCTTCTTGTCGAGATTGCAATAGGAAGATAAACCTTCTGCGATCGGCGCGGGGCGATCGGTCTGGAGAGTCCCCGCGAAAGCATCAACGGAGATAGCATCGATACATGGCACCTCCACGAGGTCATGACCCGGAGCGTTCGTCGATGGAGCAGTTGCAGCTCCGGGGTTACCATGTGTTCGACCTGATCGGCGGAGCCGTCGTGATCCTCGCAAGCCTCTATGTTATTTTCCACTCCGCCGTAAACTTTTCCCCCTTCATTTTTCTTGTAACAGGTCTGGCAGCAATCTATGGGAAGAAGGCAGTCTCCCGGGAAAAACCGGTCCCGCACTCCGGAGAGAATCCCGACACGTCTCCCGGGGAAATCCCGGTGCAGCGGCGTGCGGAAGAGGAACTTGCCTTGTTGCAGTCGGTGACCCCCGCGATCAGTGAGGCAGCCGATTTTCAATCTGCGCTTCGTGTGGTTTTACAGATGGTGTGTAAAAAAACCGGGTGGATTCTCGGTCAGGCGTGGATTCCTTCGCCCGATGGAAGCGTCCTCCATTGCAGTTCCTCCTGGTACGCTGCAACAAAAGAACTTGAGCAGTTTCGGGTAAGCAATGAGACCTTTACATTTGAAAAAGGGGTTGGCCTTCCCGGGCGGGCATGGCATTCCAAACAACCTGCATGGATCTACGACGTTACCATGGATACAAATTTCCCGCGCTTACCATTCGCGATCAAAGCGGGTCTGAAGGCGGGGATGGGTATCCCCGTTATGGCGGAGAAGGACGTCGTCGCGGTGATGGAGTTCTTCGTGCACGAGCCTCGTGAGGAGGATAAACGGCTTGTGAACATAGTCATGGCGATCGCCGTCCAGCTGGGTATTCTTCTCCGCCAAAAAAAGTCGGAAGAGGAAATCCGGGAATTGAATCGAACACTCGAACAGCGGGTGAGTGAGCGTACGGCGCAGCTTGAAGCGGTCAACAAAGAGCTTGAATCATTTTCCTACTCGGTGTCGCACGACTTGCGGGCACCGCTGCGTCACATTTCAGGATTCGTTGACCTGTTACAAAAAAAGGCTCGCGAGTTGCTGGATGCAGACAGTCAGCGATATCTCGCCATCATCGGACGTGCCGCGAACAAGATGGGAGTGTTAATCGACGATCTCCTGGCATTCTCCCGGATGGGCAGGGCGGAAATGCGTACGACTATCGTTGATTTGAACCAGCTCGTTGCCCGGGCTGTACAGGAAGGGAACGATGCTGCGCAGGCACGGGTAGTCGAATGGAAGATCGACAACCTGCCGCTTGTACGCGGCGATGCACCCATGCTCCAGCTTGTGTTCAACAATCTTGTCTCCAATGCGATCAAATATACACGTGAACGGGGGACAGCAATAATTAATATCGGGATTATGAATAAAGATGAGGGTGACCACGTACTTTTTGTTCGTGATAATGGAGTCGGATTCGATATGGCGTATGTTGATAAATTATTTGGAGTCTTCCAGAGGCTGCACGACGATAGTAAGTTCGAAGGGACTGGCATCGGGCTCGCAAACGTTAAACGAATTATTGACAGACATTGCGGTAAAGTTTGGGCTGAAGGCGTCGTTGATAAGGGCGCTACATTTTATTTTTCACTCCCTAAGGTGCAATCATGACGGCATTTAAGCGAATTTTACTCGCCGAAGACAATGAAAACGATATCGAGCTTACGCTCGCGGCGTTGACCGAAAAAAATCTCGCCAACCGGGTGGATGTCGTGCGCGACGGAGCCGAAGCACTCGATTACCTGTATTGCCGGGGGAAGTATGCTGCGCGCGATAGCGGAAATCCCGTCGTACTTCTTCTCGATCTAAAAATGCCGAAAAAAGACGGCCTTGAAGTTTTGCAAGACTTAAAATCCGACGGCAGGCTGAAAAACATACCGATCGTCGTGCTCACCTCCTCTCGCCAGGAACAGGATCTCGTGGAAAGCTACCATCTGGGAGCCAATGCGTATGTGGTAAAGCCAGTTGGGTTCGATGAATTCCTTACGGCAATTAAAGGATTGGGAGTATTCTGGGGACTTCTGAATGAGCCTCCTCCCGATCGGACATGAGAATCGAAACCTTCGTGTCTTAGTGCCCTAGCAGACTGTTGAAAAATGCTTGGCCCAAAACTAACTCACCCTATAGAGGGGATGAGTTAGGTCGGAGCAACCGTGTTTTTCAACGGCCTGCTAGGAGTCAAGTCATCACGTGATCTGTCGCTCCCGCTCACGTCGTGAGACGTCCGTCACACCTAAGCTCCCCTTTTTAACATAGATTGTGCGTGAAATTAGTAATTAACGGGTAAAACAAGCATAGAGTGATGAAGCTGTACTCCCTACTTACTGAACACATGGCAACTATTCGCGGCCGGCTCGCGGCGATGACGGCAATTCTCATCGCCGGAATCTCCGTGTTCATCTATTTATATTTTCCATCGAGCCTCGAGGAACGGGCCCGCCAGGCCATCGTCGCCAAAGGTCAAACCCTATCGGAAATGCTTGCGTATTCTATCGGTCCTGCCGTTCCGGGAGAAGATGTCAGGGTTATGGACGGCGCACTCGATGCGCCCCTCGGCGACAAAGATTTGATATTTATCGTAATCGTAAATGATTCCGGCCGTGTGGTTTCTGCCGCCAGGGAAGGAATCGCCGATCGGCTCGACTACCTCCACGCGGCTGAGAACAACAATCTTTCGAAGGACGGTAATACTTATATCGTCAAAACTCCCATCAGGACAAACGATCGCGAGATCGGGCAAATCTATTTGGGGTTATCGCTCAAGGAAGTACGCAGCGCCGTCGCGAGCAGCAAAGTAACCATGCTTGGCCTGAGCCTCCTCGTCTTCGTCGTCGGGATGGTGTGCGTCTACGGCATCAGCACCGTCATCACTTCGCCTTTGCGAGATATGATCAGGACCGTCGAACAGATTTCTCATGGCGACTTGTCCAGGCGAGCTGAAGTTCCGTCGTTACGCGAAGTGAAACAACTTGCCGAGTCGTTTAACATGATGGTCGAAAACGTCGAGCGGAGGGCAGAAGAATTGCACGAGGAGATTCTCCAGCGAGGCCGTGTCGAGGAAGCGCTCCGTGGTTCGGAGTCGCGGTACCGGCTGCTGTTCGATGGAAATCCGTACCCTCTCTGCGTCTACGAAACAGAAACGTTGAAATTCCTCGCGGTGAATAACGCTGCAGTCGAACAGTATGGATATAGCCCCGAAGAATTCTCTTCGATGACGATCCGGGATCTGGATCCGCTCAACGGCAGAGCGCAGCAGGGAATCCTTCCAGGTGAAAAACCCTCCGGAGGGATTACGCCTCACCGCAGAAAGAATGGATCCATCTTCTCCGTCGAGACGACTTCGCACGAATTGCAGTATGAAGGGAAGAGGGCGCGGCTGATGCTGGCGAACGATGTTACGGAGCGCGAGCGCGCACAGGAGCAATTACGAGAGCAGGCTGCGCTGCTCGACATCACCTCCGATGCCATTATCGTGCGTGATCTGAGCGACCGGATCCTGTACTGGAACAAAGGCGCCGAGCGATCGTTCGGTTGGATGGCGACAAAAGCCCTCGGCATGGAATCAAAAACCTTGCTCTGTTCAAAAGGGGAGGCCGCCGACTATGCAGCTGCCACCAGGGTCCTGCTCAAACAGGGCGAGTGGCGGGGAGAACTCAGGCTGGTGAATCAGAAGGCTGAAAAACTTGTCTTCGAGAGCCGCTGGACCATCGTACGCGACGATGCGGGGAATCCGAAGTCCATCCTCACGATCAACACCGATATTACAGAGCGGAAGAAGCTGGAGGAACAATTCCTCCGGTCTCAGCGCATGCAGAGCCTCGGCACGCTCGCAGGCGGCATTGCCCACGACCTGAACAACGTTCTCGCGCCGATGATGCTGGCCCTCCATGTGTTCAGACGGAGGTTTACCGACGCGGGTACCGTAAAGCTTCTGGATGCTCTCGAGACAAGCACGAAACGTGGCGCTGACATCGTCAAGCAGGTTTTGACGTTCGCGCGCGGTTTCGAAGGGGAAAAATCCGACATACGGATCGGACATTTGATCAAAGAATTTGAAAAAATGATCTGCGATACGTTCCCCCGGATGATCCAGATCAAGACGTTCATAGCGAAGGACGTCTGGACGGTCAGCGGCGATTATACCCAGCTCTACCAGGTGCTGATGAACCTTTGCGTAAACGCGCGCGATGCAATGCCGAACGGCGGAACCCTCGTCATCGAAGCAGATAATATGTACGTAGACGATAAGAGCGTGAAGGTTCACTCCGACGCACAGCCCGGTCCCTACGTGGTGCTGACTGTCGCTGACACCGGCACCGGTATGCCTCCGGGAATCGTGGATAAGATTTTTGAGCCGTTCTTTACGACGAAGGAAGTCGGCAAGGGAACCGGGCTCGGGCTTTCAACCGCCCTTGGCATCCTCAAGAGCCATGGCGGATTCATCAATGTTTACAGCGAAGCGGCTAAAGGCTCCCGGTTCAAGATCTACCTCCCGGCGCTGGAAAGCGCCGAAGTCAAGGAAGCCATCAAGGAACTCTCGCTCATCCCGAACGGGAAGGGAGAGCTTGTGCTCGTTGTCGATGACGAGCCGGCCATCCGCGAGCTCAACAAACTGACCCTCGAGGAACACGGGTACCGGGTGATGACGGCAAACGACGGCACGGAGGCTTGCGCCCTTGGCGCCCAACATAAGGGGAAAATCGACCTCGTGATCACCGACATGATGATGCCCTTCATGGACGGGCCTTCGACGATCAGGGCGTTGAGGAAACTCGATCCTGACCTGAAGTTCCTTGTCGTGAGCGGGTTGGTCGAAGACCAGATGCTCACGGAAGAATCTGCGCAAGGCGCCATCCCCGTACTTACCAAGCCCTTCAGTACGGATAAACTTTTGATAATGCTGCGGGAGATTCTCGCGGACTAACGTCCCGGAGCAGACTTCCGCGCATCCGAGAGTACCCGGATCATTTCGTCGTGGATGTGGGTATTTGTCGCGACGACCTCCTCGGTATAGACGCTGAAGGGACCGCCTTCGAAATCCGTAATTTTTCCACCAGCTTCGATAACGAGCAACGCCCCTGCCGCCATGTCCCACGGGTTGAGCGCCACCTCCCAGAATCCATCGTAGCGGCCGGCCGCGACATAAGCAAGATCAATCGCTGCCGAGCCCATGCGTCTCACCGCCTGTGCTTTCATCAGACATCAGGCGGTGTCGCTATGGTGGAATGGCATCCAGGGATGATTTTATTTCACCAGCAGCATCTTCTTGATGTCCCTGAAATTCCCGCCTAGCGTTCCCGGGAGAGCATTGGCCTGAAGGTGATAGAAGTAGAGGCCGCTCGGAATATTGCTTGCGTCAAACTTCGCGGACTTATACCCCGCATCTTGCAGCGCATCGACGAGCGTTAATACTTCTTCTCCAAGCACGTTATATATCTTGAGGATCACATAGCTATTAACGGGTAACTGATAACGAATAACTGTTGACGGATTGAAGGGGTTTGGATAGTTCTGGAATAAGCCGTAACCATTCGGGATGGCTTTGTTAGGATCGCGAGACGAAGAATTCAGAATGGCGCCATCGGAATTATCAGACGAAGTCGTGCTACCAACGACCTGTTCTACAAGGCTGATCGATTGCTCGAGCATGTCCATCGCATCCGGGCTTATGATGTTTCCACGTGGACCCATTGCCTGGTACGCTGCCGTTGCATTTGCGATATCTGCTTTTCCCAGATAAGCGTTCACCTTCTGTTCCTGACAGTACATCCAGAGGGCATCATTCAGCGGGTTGAGCAGGATGGTTGCATCAGCTAGCCGCAGCGCCTGGTCATAATCACGCAACTCCATCTTCGCCTGTATCCTGTATGCGGATGCAACCGCTCTCATTTTGGGAGAAAGCGAGAACATTTGAAGTTTTTGAAGATATACCTCCCAAGGCGTATTAAGCGAGTCTGGTAAGGATTCATTTGGTCGAACCATCCCCGCCAGGAGATGAAGTGCATGAACTGCGTTCCCTGGATTCTCCGCAACGAGCAGGATGAGATGCTGCATCCAGAAGATCTTGTCGCTGTCAGCTGACGTGGACACATCAGTGACTGTTTTGCTCAAGGACGAATCCTCTTCGAGGTGCGCGCCAGAATACATTGCGATGGGAGCATTTTCCTGCAGCGTACAGAAGTAGTTTGAGCGGTCGACGCTTCCCGTGACTCCGGTTGCGTCCGGTGGACAAGCTCCCCAATACGAAAGCTGGGCTTTGACCGACGCTGTTGTTAGATTATTGACCAATCTTCCAGCAAAAGAAAATGTATTGTAAAAGTTGTTGTAGCCCGCCTTGTTGTAGGTACAATAGATTGGCGTGCAGCCGCTCATCGGAGCGTCCTTCTCACCCTTCACAGCATTACTTCCTATGCCTCCGCAATCCCATCCGCAGATATAGGTTGTATGCTCGCCGATGTAAGCGCCGCCTCCGTTCACAAGCTTGACCTCTCCTGCAAAGTTTTGATTCAAGGTGTCATGGCCGGGACAAGCAAGAGTGACGCAGGGACTAAAGGTCGCGAAACCAGCGCTCCCGTCAACATACACGCCGGGGCCGACATTATATTGAATCCGCGTGTACTCGGCGTACAATTTGGAGTTCAGTGCATACACTCCGCCCTGAACGCCGGTGTTATTCTCGATTCGAGTGTTGAAGAGATCGGCACGGGAGTTATTCAGTGCGATCCCGCTCCCACAGACGGAAATGTTACAGTACTGAGTGATAATGCACCGATTCGCCGTTCCGGAATTTAATCCATAGAGGCCGGACATCGAACAATTGTTGATGTTGCAATAGTTGAATACGTGAGGATTGGCGCTATATGCGATGGCGCCGCGTTGGGCAAACTTAATGTCGCAGTTTCCAAGCGTATCCGGCCCGCCGTACAGATGAATAGCCGACCACGCTCCGGGATATGGGCTTGGGCTCGAAGTGGTGAAGAGGATGCGCGAAGATGATGTTCCGCTCGCAATAAGCTTTCCATTAACAATGAGAGAGTTAGAACCAAACTTAAATGTCGACGCCGGATCAATTCTCAAGGTTACCCCTGATGAAATTGTGACATCAAATTGCGTCGAGATAATTCCCGACCATGTACGGTTGACCGAGACGTTGTTGGACTCCACAAATTCGCCGACCTGAACATATGGCACACTTATCCCATTCAACTTCACCGTTGTGGCACCCGGCGCATACACCCGGAAGTATCCGATACCCGTGCCGACAATATCGACGGCGCCACCTGATTTCATCACAGTTCCCTGATGACCATAGAGGTTAAAGAGGTCCGTACCATTATATGTCAGGTTCGTTCCTTCCCCGCCGAGAAAGGACACGACGCTGCCCGAACTCGTCGAAACACGGACGCGAGTAAGTTTGGCGTCTGTAACAAAACCCTGCCCTGAAGATTGAGAAGCGTTCTGATACTTGAAGATGCTGTAATCCGTATACGCATTTGGCGATGGCCATGTGAGCGTCACAATGCTGCCGTTCGTTATCGCCCCAGTGGAATAAGTTGCTGTTGGGTCACCTGATTTGTGCGGGACAAGAGCAACATGGAAATACGGGTCGATCACTGCCGACGATGTCCATTTGTCTACTGCTGTCAGAATGTCGCAGATTGGCGCTGACCCCGGATCTTCATTTTCAAAAGGCATCACCCCGCTTGCCGACGAGCGGCAAGCTGGATCGTAAAAAGGAAGTCTGGCTTCAGCTTGCGCGAGGTCCGTCACAGATGAGAAATAGAGATCAAGATAATTGGTGCCTGACCCCAACAACCGAACAGTGTTCGGAGCTGGGGATTGTCGCTGTTTTGGAGTATGGAATCTCCAGGAGTACTTGTGGGTGTTTCCATCCTTCTGAATATCGTCGGCAATGATAAAGTATGCCGGGATATTCTCCGACGAACGCGAAAAGGTTACATATCTCTGTGCCCGCTGGACCGTATTGAACGCGGTCGCCGGAAGAAATCCGGGATTTGATTCGGTGTAAATCGCCGGAACCTGTTGAAACCCCCAACGAAGCTCATTATAGGCGCGAGTAGCGTCGCCATGAATGTAGTCGAATTGGGAGGATGTTGCATGTTGCACGATCTGTCCATCCGAAACTAACCCACTATTCCATCCGGCGTAGGCTTCTCCCTTCCAGTGCGGAGAACTTCCACCCGTTCCGTCATCGATTAGAACCTGATTATGATATTCGGCGGCTTGCTCGGGACATCCATACCCATAACCGTGTATATAAAGATCTCCAT
>DASYTP010000076.1:0-14523 GCA_036002145.1 Bacteroidota bacterium
CTTCCTTGTCGACATGAATTGCCTCGAATGGACCTTCAAAAAGGGTTCCACTCCTTCTATATCTTTTGTTGAAAGCCTTCGTGTAAGCGTTAAATATGGCTTGGATCAGGATGGAGAGTGGTGTGTCGCTCTCTTGTCGCAGCAGAAAATGATAATGATTCGGCATCAGACAATAGGCAATGATCGCCACAGGGCAATTGTCTCTGCACTCTCCCAACAAGCGAAGTAGATACAAATAGTTCTCCGGTGTCCGGAAAATGTCCTCCCTGTTGCAGCCCCTATTATAAATGTGATAGTACTGGTCCTGTGCGAATACTATTTTTCGCCGTGCCATATAAGCCTCCCTCCGGAGCAAGTTCGACGCACCTGCAAGGTGCTTCGCACTTGCTCAGTCGTAATACTCCAATCCCAGATGCGTGATCAGCTCCTCACCTTTCAGGTGTCGCAACGTATTCTTCAGCTTCATGAGCTGGATGAACAGGTCGTGCTCGGGATAGAGTCCGGGCGCGACCATCGGGCTCTTGAAGTAGAACGAGAGCCACTCCTGGATGCCCTTCATTCCCGCACGCTGGGCTAAATCCATAAACAATACGAGGTCGAGCACGATCGGGGCGGCGAGGATAGAGTCGCGGCAAAGGAAATTTACCTTTACCTGCATTGGATACCCCATCCAGCCGAAAATGTCGATGTTATCCCAGCTCTCCTTGTTGTCGCCGCGAGGCGGATAATAGTTGATCCTCACCTTGTGGTAGTAATCTTTATAGAGGTCGGGGTACAGCTCCGGCTGGAGAATCCCTTCAAGGACGGAAAGCTTGCTTTCCTCCTTGGTCTTGAACGACTCGGGATCGTCGAGCACCTCGCCGTCGCGGTTTCCGAGGATGTTGCTCGAGAACCAGCCGTTCAGTCCGATCAACCGCGCCTTGAGCATGGGCGCGAGGACCGTTTTCAGCAATGTCTGCCCCGTTTTGAAATCCTTTCCAGAAATCGGAACACCCAACCGCTTCGCGAGGTCCATTATCGCTGGGCAATCGACGGTGAGATTCGGAGCGCCGTTGGCGAACGGCACGCCTTCTTGTAACGCGGCATACGCATACAGCATGCTAGGTGCGATATCGGCGTGGTTTTTCCTCATGCCCTCTTCGAGCTTCTTGAGATTCTTGTGAATCCCATTGAGGCCGATGAACACCTCGGTGCTTCCGCACCAGACGAGCACGCAGCGGTCGAGCTTCTTCTCCTTCTTGAACAAGCGAATATCCTCGCGCAGCTGCTCCATCAACTCGTACTTCGTTTTGCCTTTCTTCACGTACGTACCCTTGAGCCGTTTGACGTAATACTGGTCGAAGACGGCCTTCATCGGGCGGAGTTCCTGCAGCTCCTTTTTCACCTGGTCGAGATGTTCATTGTGGAGCACCCCGGCATGGACGGCCGATTCATAGCAATTTTCATCGCGAATATCCCAACCGCCGAAGACGAGATCGTCGAGTTTTGCAAGATCGAGGAACTTCCTGATGAACGGCGAGCGGCGTTCCGTTCGCTTGCCGAGGCGGATCGTCCCCATCTGGGTGAGTGATCCGATAGGTTGTGCAATTCCCTTGCGGACCGCGATCACGCCGGCAAGGAACGTAGTCGAGACCGCGCCGTTGAACCCGACGATGAGCACGCCGAGTTTTCCTTTTGGTTTTTGAATCTTGTATGATGGTTTCATAACTTTTTCCTGAATAATGATGACGATCAAATAACCTTTAACAATTAACGAATAACGGAAGGACAGATGCTACAGCAGAATTGATTTCACTTCAGCAAATCGATTGATTGTATAATCTGCAGCCTCAGTCGATTCCGGTGTAGACCAGCTTTTCCCTTTCAGCCAGATGGTTGTGCAGCCAAGTTGTTTGGCCGGCACGATGTCGCGGGCATAGGAATCGCCGACCACCCATGCGTCCTCCGGATTGACCTCGACTATTTTCAGCGCGAGAGACCAGATCGCCGGATCGGGCTTGCGCAGCCCGACGACAACGGAGTCGACAACGGCGGAGAAGTACCGGTAAAGATCAAATTCCTTGCACACGGTTTCAAGGTTTCCATAAAAATTCGATACGATGCCGAGCCGGTAACGCTCGCCGAGCGCTTCGATGACATGTTTCGCGCCGCGGATCGTCGTGTCGATATCGCGATAACAGGCATCAAGCATCGACTGCAGACGTTCATCCTTACCGTCAAGGTTCAGGCGTTTGAATTGCAGCTTGAGCTGTTTACGCAGCGTCTCATAAAACGTTGCCTGGCGGAGGATCGGAACGTCGGCAAGCTCCTTTTCTACGGCAACGAACGCCCGTTCGAAATCGTCTTTCCTGACCGGCACATCGAGGCGTTCATAATACTCCCAGAATTTCTCGCCCCAGTGCACGCCGTCGGTATCTATCGTCCCGCCGAAATCGAAGAGGATGGCTTTCATCGGATTATCAGCCCTGAAGCGATGAAATCAATGGACGGAGATTCCGAAGGAATTCGTGCCATCTCGTGAGTTGGGCTTGAACGTATTCGCGCTCGAACTCAATGAGTGCGAGGTAATCTCCTTCCTGACGGTCTTCAAATAGCTGATCATAGAACTTTCCCCATTGCGAATCGAGCTGGCCGGATCTTATCAACTGATGGTGGAATGCCGCCCGAACGCCCGAGTGTTTCTTGAACGTTGCCCGACGATCGAGAAGTGCCGCACTCACCGCATAGAAGGCGGCATAGTAGATCCGGTTCAAAGCGAATCCGAGGGAGCCGGCTTGTAATTCACGTTCAGCAGATTGCAGACTCTCCCCGGCTTTCGACCACCAGTAACGAATGACATCTGCACGATACTCTTCAGGACTCATAAAGGAACAGCGTCTTTGATGATCTCTTCGCGTATCGGAAGAACTGAGAAGAGCCCGGAATCCCATGAAGCGCGATCTACAACCAGCGTGCTGAAGTTCGTATCGTACTTTAAATTAATTTCGAACACGAGATCTGTAATCTGATGACGTGAGGTTCTCGTCAAGGGTACACGGGTTACGAGCAGCAAATCAACATCCGATTCCTCGTCTGCGTCTCCGCGAGTGATGGACCCAAAGACACTTATTGCTTCGATCTCGTACACTCCGAGAAGTTTCTCGCGAATTTCGGATAGGGCTTGCCGGAGGTTGGGAGTCAGTTTAAGTTGATCAATTGTTTTCATCAGTTCAATTGCTTGATATTTTTCTGATTACAAATGTATGAAACTTACAGTAAAAAGACACTTCATTTGATGTCCATAAACTAAGAGGGTTCGATTCACTCCAAACCCGCAGGGTATTCTCGCTGTATTTTATTTCCTTTTGATCGATAGCAAAGATCCAGCAATTTCATCACTACCACCGCTTCATTCAACAAATCTTCGCAACAATTCTTCTCGACTACTCGGCTCGCGAATTCTGTAAAGAGCGCAGCGTACCATCCAATGTACTGTTTCTTGTCCGAAACATCCGGCATGGGGAGCTCTTTCGATATTCCTTCCGAAGTCTGTATCAGTCGTGAGCCGTCGTACGCAAGACTTCCCTTCGTGCCGATAATGAAGGCGCTGTTCGACCGGCTGTTTGCAGCCCACGTGAGGTTGATCTGCACCAATGCACCGGGATACTCGAGCGTGACAAGCGCGGTATCTTCGACGCCGTACTCATGGTGCTTCAGTGTCCGCAGGACCGACGAAACGTTTTGGGGAATGCCGAACAAATACTGTGTCAGATAAAAATAGTGCGCGCCGGTATCGACGAGAATGCCGCCGCCGCTGTGCTTCTTGTTCGTGCGCCACTCGGGATTCCATGCAGCCGTGCCCGAGTCGGCATGAAGCCGGAAGACGTTGAACTGGGCAATCGTCACATCACCGATACCTCCGGAGAAAATCACATCGCGGATCGATTTCCACAGTGGTGAATACTTGTACTGATGACACGGAACAAAAACAATCTTGGATCCTTTGATGAGTCCCGATAGTGCGTCGACCGTCGCATTTGTCTCCGTCAGCGGCTTCTCACAGATGATGTGTAGACCCTTTGATGCACATGCCCTGATATACTCAGCATGCGTGTGGGGCGGTGTGCAAATATCCACAAAGTCCAACTTTTCGCGGCTCAACAATTCGTCGATGTCGGTATAGAAGGCCGCGCCGGGCACATGTTCGCGTGCCTTCTCTTTATTCTGCTCGACGACGTCCATCACCGCGACGATCTCGAGATTGCGAGAAACCTCGTTGTCTCGATAGGCGGGGAGATGTCCGCGCGTCGCAATATTACCGAGACCGATTACTGCACCTCGCAGCATCACGCGGGAGTCTTTCGATCTTCTATCTGTGCCAACAGTTGTACGCTCAGTTTCTCCTGATGCCGCGTCACGACCACCATGAGGATATTGATGAGGACGATTTCCGTTACAAAATACAACGGCACGTTATCGATCAATACGGCAACCGACATGACGATCATCCGCGTGTTCGTCGTGAGGACTGCGTAGTACTTCATCAGCGGCTTGTTCATCCGGCGATACTCGTCGGCGAACCATGTGGGAATGCTCGCACCGAAGACTTCGTCGACGCGCTTCCGAAGCTTCTGGAAGTTCTTCGAGTACCTCTCCTGTTTTTTCGTGTAATCAAGATAGATCGCCAGCAGGATTTTCTTGACCGGGTTTCTGGCGAACGATGTCGCCTTCCACTCGGCGCGGATCTCATCGGCACCTTCCAGCTCGGACTTGCGTGGATCGACAACGAACTTCAGGTAGGCATTCCGGTAATAATCCGCCAGGGCGCTCTGTACCGAGTGGCTGAGGCCGCTCGTCAGCGTGAACACTGCCAGGAACGGCCACGCGATTCCAGGATACGTGACCACAAGCCGGGCGAAAAGGTGGGAGTAGATGCTCATGAACATGATGTTGCCGCCGAGCCCGTCGAGAATGCGTCCGATTTTCGAACGGTGGTCGGTCATGCGGGCAAGCTGGCCGTCGACGCTGTCGAGAGTGTCGGCAATGACCCACAGGACAATACCCCAGACATTCGTGGCGAAATCTCTAAAATAGAGGAGATGCCCCCCGTAGACGCCGATGAAGATACTGACGATGGTGACGATGTTCGGAGTGATGCCGAGCGCCTGGCACGCCCGGGCGATCACATATCCGACGGGACGATAGAAATAGATATCGATCGTCTCTTCGACATCCTTCGATTTATACGTTGATTCTATCTGCGACAAGTGTGAAGACCTCGTCCATAATGTCGATACCCTCTTCGGCAGTTGCCTCATCGATGATGAGCGGAGGGTTGATCCGGATGTCGGGATTGTATCCCATGACGATCAAGCCCCGCTTGAGGCATTCTCTGAAGATGAGCTTGCATGTTTCCTTGTCAAGCTTCTCTTTGGTCTGCCTGTTCTTCACCAGCTCTACACCGATGAGCAGGCCTTTTCCACGCACGTCGCCGACAAATGGAAACTTATCCTTGAAACCCATCAGCTTGTTGAGCATAAAGGCGCCGACCCTGGCAGAGTTCGCGACGAGCCCGTCTTCGATGATGGTCTTAACCGTCACATAAGCCGCTGCCGACGCCAGGGGGTTGCCGCCGTAGCTCGACGAGCTCCCGCTCGGGTTTGCGAACGGCTTCGAGAAGATGATCTTCTCCGTCGCCATGACGCCGGTCATCGGGTAACCGCCCCCGAAGCTTTTTCCGATCGTCATGATATCGGGCACGATATCGTCATGCTGGCAGCCGAACATTTTCCCGGTCCGGCCGAAGCCGGTAATCATTTCGTCGACGATCAGGACCGCCTTGATCTCATCGGCGATGCGGCGGAGTTCTTTCAGGTATCCGGCAGGCGGGACGAGATTCCCGTTCGTTCCCTGGATCGGTTCGACGATGATTGCCGCTATATTGTTGGTAGTCTCGATTTTGATTTTTTGCTTGATGAAATCGACGCACGCCCAATCGCACTCGGGGAATGTGTGGTTCAGGGGACACCGGCGGCAGCTCGCGTACGGTGTGTTATAGATGCCCGGCGGGAGTGGCCCGAGCTGGTGTTTGAAGTCGTCGCCGATGAGGCCGACGACGCCGAGCGTCTTCCCGTGAAATCCGCCCCAGAAGCCGATGACCTCGGTTTTCTTCGTGTATGATTTTGCCAGCCGGAGCGCGGCCTCGACGGCCTCCGCCCCACCGCTATAGTATTGCGCGCGGCAGACGTCGCCGGGTCCTATCTCCGAAAGGAGCTTCGAGAGATCGGCGCGCACCTTCGTCGAAAAACTTCCAACATGAATTTTCGCAACCTGCTCCTGTATCGCCTTGACGTAACGGGGATGGTTATAGCCAAGGCTCGACACGGCGACACCCGCAAAAAAATCGATGTAGCGGTTGCCGTCGACGTCCTGGACTATGCATCCCTCGCCTTTCTCCATCGCGAGCTGCGAGAGAGTTGCGATCGTTTGCGTGCCGGGGGCGATATACTGTTGCTCGAAGTCGAATATTGCCTTCGACTTCGGCCCCGGAATTTCCGTATTCACCATGGCCTTCTTGGTTATTGTTTCACCGGGCATCGTGTTCCTGCGCCTTTCTGTATATGAGCTGTGCAATGTGTTGACTCGCCTCCTCGCGCACGGGCGCGAAGCTCGGCCAGTCATTGATATCAATAATTGTGATGCTTCCGTCTTTGCCGATGATCGCATCGCCGCCATAGACGAAGAGACGGAGCACCTCCGCGGAGGCCGATGCGAACTCACACAACCGGTTCTTATCAAACGGGGTGTGGTAAATCCCGTTCGTGTAGTACCAATGGAACAGGTTGCTCTCGCGGACGGCATAAAATTTGACGGTATCACCCTCGATATGCTCCTGGAGGATCGCCTCGCTGATGTCGCGTGCGTGAAATTCTTTCAGGAGCGTAAGTTCTTCATCATCCGTCCCGGCGAGTGTGACGTCTTCCTTATGAACGGCGTGAACGTCTCCCCGCTTGATCCAGATCTTGTTCGAAGTAAATCCCGCATCCTTCGGGTTGACATCGGAATCCGTGGCGACAACGACACTCTTCGGGAAGGGGATTCCCGCCTCCGGGAGAAGCTTCACCATGTTCATCCGGTAGCAATTCCTGACCGCCCTCGGAGAATTGATGATGAATGCGCCCCGGTCCTCGATCCTGGAAAGTGTCTTCGACCCCGTTGGACCCTGCACCATTGAAAAAATATATTGTTCTTTTACCGTTTCGGGCGTAATCAGCCCTTCGTCGTACATTGTCACCTCCGCACCGAGCGCCCGGAGATGTTCGGCGGTGCGGTTGATGATGAGTTGGTCGTTCACCACGTGATTCGGTGAGAATTCGGTTTTCCGGCTAATGCCTGCGAGACGAAGTTTCATGAAAATAATTTCGACAAGAATGATGGTGGATCATCGGGCGGCTGAGAAATGCCTGCCGCTAGTTCAACTTCCCGGCGGAGGATTGCCTGCGAGTCGATTTCGCGCTGCAGCCGGTAATCGACCATGATCGTTCCCACTGCAAAACCGATGAGGTTGGCAACAAAGATTACATGCAGGGCAATTTCAAATCCTCTGACGTTGAAAAGGACGGTTGCGAGATACCCGAAGTAGATCATAAATCTTTTGAAGCCGGGATCGAATTTCGACATTGGTTCAATGATTGTTACGAGCAATATTGCCATGAATGCAAGCGCGACCATCGTCAAACTGACATATCCGGCGAATGCCAGTGCGAGGAATATAGCCAGCTCATTCAGGCGATCATACACGACCTCCAGCATCTGACCTTTCTCGGATTGCAGATTGTATCTTCGCGCAACGCCACCGTCAAGCCCATCGATGATCTGTGAAACTGCCAGAATAATGAGTCCGGGAACGAGATATCCGATGGCGAGGGTGAGAGCACCAACGATCCCGGCAATGAATCCTATCGTGGAGATCTGATTCGGCAAAAGGCCGAGCTTTTCATGCGCAAAGCGAATCGAAATACTCAGCAAACCGTCTGAAGTTTTTGACATCTCCTGTTCGAAACTAAATATGAAACAAGATTGAAGATTTTGTCATGAACAATGCAACGCTCACAACGGTGCACAACACACAGACGAGGATCTCTTTTGTTGTATCAGAGTATTTCCGAAGGATTCCCTCTGTCGTATACGTGCTGAACGGATAGAAGGGCCGTTTTTCATAACTCACCATATAATCAAGCGCAAAGTGAGAGATGAAGAAGACCGCCGGCACCCACGTTCCGAGATACAGCGAGAGCGGGACGATCCACATGAGCGCCACCGGCTCCTGCAGCGGCGTTCGCCAATGATAATGCTTCTCGTTCTTCTTGCCGTTCTTTCTCAGGTAGAGAGGGAGCTTGATCGGGTGATCGACGAGATCGATGCCATAGCCAAACGCATAGGCGAGAACGATATCCTCCCCCTTAAGTCCAAATGCCTGAACCCCGACGGTCGTGAGTAGGAGATGCGGAAGAATGGTCATGAAATCAATTCAAAATTAAAAAGTAAAAATTTCCGCCGGAGGCGGATGCGCCTTTGGCGCAAAAAAACGTTAAAGGGCCTGCGACGTCGTTGCTTCTCTTTTTGATTGCGTGAGAAGGATGAATAACAATCCCAGGAGGATCCAGAAAAATTCGCGGATACGCATCACGAGACCCAGATAGACGCCGAGGAACGGCGGAAGCGCGAGCGACTCCAGACCCAACAACAGCCCGCCTTCACGTGCGCCCAGATTCATAGGGATGAAAAATAACAGGTTGATGATAATTGAATACACGACATACAGGAACATCGCCGAAGCCACCGTCGTTTCGACACCGACACCGTGAAGGATGAGATAGACTTCGAGTCCCATGCAGGCGCGGCTCAGGTACTCGATGAGTATCGAGAAATAGAACCGAAGCCGCTGGTTCCGGTAGACACCGGTGATCACCTCGTCCATGGCGCCGAGGTCGGCCTCATACTTCTGAATGGCGGTCGAAAACCGTTTCAGCACCCGGAATCGCTGAACGACCTTCCTCACGCGCTCAAAAACGCCCCCCCGATGGCCGGAAAAGATCAACGCGATGAGCGCAAGCACCAAGGCACCGGCAAGAGCAAGGAGTACACGCGCCTGCACCGAGAGCGGGAGCGAGACGATCGCCGCAAGAATACCGGTGAGGATCAGCAGCATATGTCCGAGGAGATGGACCATCCGGTAGAGAACGACCGCAGAGAGCGATTGCCGGGATTCCATCGAGCTGCCGAGGGCCTTCACTTTGTACGGCTCACCGCCGAGAGCAACGACGGGGGTAATATAGTTGAGCACGAAACCTGAGACCGTGACCATGAATAACTGCGAAAATGCGATCTCCTTTCCGTGGCCGCCGAGGGCAAGTCGCCATGCGAGCGTGTTCAGGATGTAAATCACGAACCACACGATGATGACGTAGAGCAGGCTCCAGCCTGCATGCTCTATATTCACGGCAATCCGATCGATTCCGAATCTCCACATGAGGAAGCCGAAGGCTGCAAGTCCGAAGCCAAAAAACGCGATGTTCGTGCTTCTCTTCAATTAAAACACCGAGACTTTTATGTAGCGGCCCGGGTTCTGCTTGAGATCGACCAGAAGCAGGTTAAGGTCTTTCATGAGCGCCATCAATTGATCGTACAGCTTCCCGTCACTCAGCAGCCTGGAGACGTTGCTGGAGTCGTTCGACGCCTTGCCCAGGAGAGAATCCGCACGAGAGGTGAATGAAGAGAGGTTGGCATAGAGTTGATCGTCCATGACGAGTTTTCCGACTGTCCCCTTGCCCTGGCGGATCTGATCGGTAACGCTCTGGAGGTTTGATGACACTTCTGCGATGTTTTTCCCGACACGCTCATCATACACGATTTTCCCCAGCGCTCCCTGCCGTTTCTCGATCGCCGTCATAACATTATTCATCGACGCCAGGAGATGTTCCATATCATTTGCAATTTTCGGGTGCTTGATAAGCCGGCCGATGGAGCCTTCCCCCTTGTCCATCGAGGCGACAATACCTTTGACGCTTCCCAGGACTTCCGTGAAATCCGCCAACGCCTTCTTAAACTGCGGCCCCGCCGCCTCGAGATCAAATGACGGGACGATGGGAATATACGAGTCCTCGGCGAGCGGAGACTCACCGGGGCTCCCGATGGTAATATCGATATACTTATCGCCGAGCAAACCGATGGTTTTGATCTGTCCCATCGAACTTGTCGTGATGGTGGGCCGATACTTCTCCGTGATCTCCATCGTCACGTCCACACCGTTAACGGAGTCGTGCTTGGCAAACTGCATTTCGCTCACAAAACCGATCTTGAGTCCTCCGAGGGTGATCATCGCGCCGTTCACCAACCCCTGGACGTTCGGCAAGAAGACTTTGAGGCGGTAATTCGACGTAAAGACGTTTTGTTCGGTCCCGACGATGCTGACGATGAACACAAAAATGATCAAGCCGATCAGCACGACGATGCCGACTTTCAAGCTCGACCATTTTAGTTGCTTCGAATCCATCGCCTCTGGAATAATTGTTATTGCGTCAATAAACTTGCTTCATCCCGGATCTCCGAGAGGAAGCTTTGTACAAATTCATCGCGAGAAGCGATGAGATCGTGGGCAGAACCGTCAAAGACGATGCGCCCTTCGCTCATCAGCGCAAGCGTATCGCCGACCGCGAAGGCATCGCGCAGGATGTGTGTAACGATGACCGATGTCACTTTGCGCTCTGTCTTCAACCTCATGATGAGCTCCGTAACGGCCTTGGCGTTCAACGGGTCAAGTCCGGTCGTCGGCTCATCATAGAGAATGATTTCCGGATGAAATGCGATCGCCCGTGCAATGGCGACCCGTTTCTTCATGCCGCCGCTGAGCTCCTCAGGAAGCAACTCCTGGGTATCCTGGAGGTTCACAAACTCGAGGCAATCGTCCACACGTTCGGCAACTTCCTGCGGCGTCATGACATGGTGTTCGTTCAGGAAATAGCCGACATTCTCGGCGACCGTCAGCGAATCGAATAACGCGTTCCCCTGGAAGACCATCGACATCCTGCGACGGATCGGCAGCTGGTCCCGTTCGCTCAGATGGGTGATTTCTGTGCCATCGACGAAGACTCTTCCTGCATTGGAACGCCAGAGACCAAGGATGATTTTCAGCAACGAGCTTTTCCCGGCCCCGCTCGGGCCCAGGATCACCTTGATCTCCCCGTCCTTGACGTGAAAGGAGACATCGTCAAGAATCTTTCGGTCATCGACGACCGTTGTAACGTGTTCGAGTCGTATCAAGTTACAAAATTGTCCAGATTACTTTGGTGAAGATAAAATCGTTGAAGAGCACCACGGTAGAAGCGATCACGACGGCATTCACGGCAGAGCGTCCGACGCCGATCGTACCCCCGGTCGTTGTCAGTCCGTAGTAACAGCTGATCGTCGAGATGAAGAACGAAAAAACCACCGGTTTTCCGAAGCCCACGACAAGATCTTTTATCTTGAGGTCGTCGATCGCCGAATGCCAATAGAATCCCTTGTCGACGTGCAGCCAGATATCGGAGACGAACATTCCGCCGAGCAATCCGACGAGATCGGCAATGAGAGTAAGCGGCAGGAACATGACCAAGGCAGCGACAAGCCGCGGGACGGCAAGCTTTTCCACCGGGTTCGTGCCGAACGCACGCAACGCGTCGATCTGTTCGCTCACTTGCATCGAGCCCAGTTCCGAGGCGTTCTTGGCTCCCGTCCGTGCGGCCATCATCAGCCCGGTGATGACAGGGCCGAGTTCACGCACCAACGCAAGCGCGGTCGTTCTTCCAACGAGGAGCTTTGCACCGAAAGTCTCCAACCGATGCCCTGCCTCGATCGCCATGATGATGCCCATGAATAAACCTGAAAGAAACGCGATAACGAATGCCTGGGCGCCGATGACATACATCTGTTCCAGGGTATCGCGCCGGTATCGCCAGGCCGAAGGAAGTGCGCGGACGTTTTCATACACGAAAAGAGAGTACTCCTGCAGCCTGAACAGCCTGCGCTTGAGTATTCGAACGGGAGAAATAGCTCCCGCGGCGTGTGCCATCACGAGATACTCCGCAGAAGCGTTTCTGCCGCCTGAATATCCTGAAGATGATCAACATCGACGATTTTCGAAAAGGGGAACGCCTCGAGCGTATACCCGCTCCGCACGAGATGGGAGAGAAAATGCCTCAGCCGCATGGCGCCCTGGTCGAGCATCGTGCCTATTTCCCTGAATATGGCGGGTGAAAACACGTACAGTCCTCCGGTCACCCACGACGAAGTTGTACCGGAGCCACGGTCGGAGAATTCGACGATTTGGTTCGAGGCGTTGATATGGGCATATAGTGGATTCTCATCGTCGACATAATTCGTCACCGCGAGAACCCCGTCCGCCGACGTCCGCTGCCGCGAGTGGCCGATGAATCGGGAAAACTCTTCTTCGTCAAAAATCGAATCAACCGTCGTGAGGAGAAACCGGTCGTCCGTCAGATGAGGAGACAGTTCAAACAAACTGTGCATCGAGCTCGGAGTTGTCTTGGTTACGAAACGAACGGGCAGGCTGAGCCGGCATTCTTCCACAAACTGTTTCACCTGGAGCGAGTCTTCGTTAATGATACAAACAACTTCAGAGATACCGCAGCGGGTAAAGGATCTGAGCAGGCGTTCGATAAGCGGCACACCGCCGACCGGTATGAGCGGCTTCGGCGTCGCAATTCCTTCTGACTTGAGTCGACTCCCCTCGCCCGCCGCTATTATTCCTGCTTTCATGTACTCACGAGAACAAAATTTTTTGTGAAGATAGCGAAAAACTGTCAGATTTACAAACCATTGAAGATTCCGCAGGGTAATTTGTTCTTTCCTTCCGCCTGCGTCTTAAGAATAAAATCGGGTAATAAACGAACACGATGAAACGAAAATAGACCTTCGTGATGTTCATGTAAATGGTACTATCATGAAAGGAGACCTACCATGAAAACTCATCATTTTATCACCGCAGCGCTCTGCATGTTAATATGGGCCGGCTGCAACAACGGAGAACTTGAACAGCAGAATGCCGATCTTCAGAATAAGAATAATCAACTAACCCAGGATATGGCGATGCGTGATCAGTATGTCGACAGCGTCACGCAGGCGATCACCGACGTCTATAACAGCCTCGAAAGCGTCCGTTTGAAAGAAGGAACGGTGCTCAGGGAAACAACCGAAATGGAGGCAAAAAAGAGGCTGACGAGCCAGGAGGTGCGTCAGAAGCTCCTGGAACAGGTGTCGCTCATTGATTCGACCCTCAAGCAGGACCGGCACCGTATCGCCGACCTTCAATCTAAATTGCAATCTTCCAAATCACAGTACGCGGGCTTGAAGAACATGGTGGCAAGCCTCAAGCAAACCATTGAAGCGCGAGAAGCTACAATCGCTCAACTCGAGGAGAAGATTACGGGACTGATCGCCGAGGTGAACACGAAGACACAAATCATCAACCAACGTGATTCTCTCATAGCCCAACAACATGGGGAGATTAACCGGGCTTATTATATCGTGGGGAAACGGCGCGAGCTTGAGGATAAAGGGATAATCCGCAAACAGGGAGGATTTCTCTGGGGACTCCTTGGATCAACTACAGTGCTCTCCAACGGTTTCGATGCGAATTCCTTTAATGCAATCGATAAATTCCGGACGACGACCATCGACGTTGAGGGCACCATCGATGAGATCATTCCGAAACGAAATGAAACATTCTACACGGCTACAGCACCGGGCAAGAACCAGACTACACTGAGTATCGCTGAGCCGAACAGTTTCTGGCAGGATAAGTATCTCGTGATCATCACGAACTGATCGATGTTCTTCCAAGCCTGTTCCGCCGTACCGGCGGAACAGGCTTGCTGTTTCTTGCCCTCGCCTTCCTCTCACCCAAGCAAGTCGCTAATTCCTATGTTGCCGCAAGTTGAACGCAGGGCACTTCCAAACGCGGTCGGTATCAGATCTTCGCATGCGGGAGGGTGAGATAAGATTGATTCGCGAACAGAGGAAACATTCTCCTCATTTTGCCGGAAGCAGAATTATTTCGTACAATACCGCCCGTGAATCATTCCGTTACTGCTCTATACCAGCGACACTTCAGGTTCGTACTTGCCACGACACTGGCCGGCTTCGTCGTGGCGGCCTGGTACATGCGGTTCCTCCAGGATGACGCTTTCATTTCCTTCCGCTACGCCGACAACCTCGTCCGGGGCTTCGGACTTGTTTGGAATCCCGGCGATCACGTCGAAGGATATACCAATTTCTTATGGACTCTCGTTATCAGCGCCGGGATGGCCGCCGGCTTGGATCCCGTCCCGACCTCTCAAATCCTCGGCATCTGTTTTTTCTTTCTGACATTGGTCTTCACTTATCGAATCTCCCTCCTTGTCTCCCGATCGAGAACCGCCGGGCTTGTCACCATTTTTCTCCTCGGCACAAATTACACGTTCCTTTCCTACGCTACTGGAGGGCTCG
>DASYTP010000077.1:0-7895 GCA_036002145.1 Bacteroidota bacterium
GAGGGCACAACAGCTGATGAGTCCAATGAGCTGAATCCAGGGATCTTGTTGGAACACCGAGGAAGCCATGTTAAACGAGGAGCCGGCGTAAGCACCGACAACATCTGCCGCTTCCTGAAAGCTCGGGGTCTCAACCCACCACCATCCACCGGCATGCTCGGCCGATGATTGCACGAGCAGTGCGGGCAACACCGGTACGAACGCAAGCGCGACGAATAGAAAGACAAGGAAGAATGATTTCTTTATTGAAGCGGCAAGGGGATAACAGAGAACAAAGAGCACATGCCCGCCCACCACAAATAGTCCCCAGTAGTGCGTATAGAGCAGTGCAATCGCAGTAAGCATATAGAGGATCAACCTGCGACGTTTCTGTGAATCGATATATTCCGCAATCAGAAAAAACGCGACGAGAGTGAGCAGTGCGGCCAGACTATATGGCCTTCCTTCCTGCGAGTAGGCGAGATGAAACGGCGAGACAAGACACAACGTCGCCGCCGAAATGCCGGCCGGGTTGTTGCATATTCTTCTTCCAAGCAGATAGACCACGCTGACGGTGACTGACCCGGCGAGTGCCGGCACAAATCGAAGTGCCTGGACACTATCATCGAAGAATCGAAAAATGACATGAAGAATTGAGAAAAACAACGGGGGGTGATGATACGAGGTCGTGAGTTTCTGAAGGAGTGCCGGAAACGAGGAACGCGCAAGATCGATGGAAAACATCTCGTCATTCCAAAGACTCTGACCGTCAAGATGATGAAACCGGATCAGCATCGCGACAACGAAAAACATCGCCGCTGCGACAAACCCATGCCGGTCGGGTGCCGACGGTCGGTTGGACGCTGGGCGAATCAATGGGCTTGCACGTTATCAGGATGTTGAAAAATACATCGGCCAAAAACTAACTCACCCTGTAGTCCCTCTCTTTCCAAGAGAGGGACGCTAAATCTGTGCAAAACATCCCCTTCTCTTGGAAAGAGAAGGGGACGAGTCGGACGAGGGGTTGAGTTAGATCGGAGCAAACGAGTTTTTCAACAGCTTGTTAAGCGATAATTAGAAATTAAACTCCAGGCCGATCATGAATGTGGCTTTGTCGAACTCATAATACGGCGCATTCGATTCATTTCGGATGAGATGAACTTCAAGCTGCGGTCTGAGGCTGCTGTGTTCACTGAGAGCAATTGGCCGGGACAAATTAATTTCAGTCACGAGTCTTGTATCAATTCTCCTTCCGGTTTCGGTGGCAGTTGAATCAAAGGCAAGTGCGTCAAGCGTGTAGTTCTTATGGAGGGTCGTTCCTTGCATTGTCAGCATGAGCGCGAATGGAAACTGTTGTTGAATGCGGAGAGAAACTTCATTGCCCGAGTATCCATACCGGTCGTCAAATATCTCATTCTGCAACACAAGATTGTTGCCAATCCCTACTCGTTCGAAAGCATTGCTTTTTTCCTGGGGCAGCAATCTGGCTTCTGACGTCGGGGTTCCGTAGTACGTGTACTGCATCATCGCCGTTGTGCTCGATGAGAACTTCTGATTCCAGGAAATTGCCGTGGAAAACTGATTCACCGAAGGGGTGGTCAGAACAATCGATCGCGAGACCGGCCTCCCATTCCCTCCGCCGACCTTCCCGTGACCGGTCGGATTTGAAAATCTGGGAGTGAACGTGTAGGTATACGTCGACGAGGTGTATTTTTTGATTCCATACGCCGGGGTTAGGCTGATCCACCCGGTATGAAAGACGCTTTTCCCAAGCGAAAGGGCCAGAATGTTTTCAAAATTTGTGAGACCCGGGAGATTCGGATAGTCGTGGTACGTGAGAGCATACGATGGTCGGGCCGTCAATAGCAGTCCCACCGGCTGGCGACAGGCGAGCTCAGCTCTGATTTTCGAGTTATCGAACTGCGAGAAATCGTTCTTATCAAGTTGGATCCCTCCGCTCACAGCAACAATGAGCAATTGGTCGAGGCTATCGGGACTCGTCCGCTGCTCAGGCTCCGTCCGCGGCGGAACCCCCGGGGAAAAATCCAATGTATCGGCACCGTCCCCGGACTCGATGGGGTCGGCGGCATCTTCTTCCTCCTCTTCCGCATCGTGTGTCGAGAGATGATATGTGGTCGTCACTGCAATCAGGTGAACGTGATAATTTCGTGCGTTCAAATCGCGAAAGAGGGAGAGCGCCCCGGTGTAGGTCGCATCAACCGCCGCCCGATCCGTATCCCAGCTCTTGGACACGTCGGTCATGAATTGGGTGACCCGATCCGAGGTGGGAACATAGATATCAAAAATATTTTCATCATGAATCGTCGAAGCGGTGAAATTGACGTCCTGCGCCTCAGAAAAATCGGGAAAAAGTATTATACACAGAACCGTTATCGGAACGGATCGGAGCATGGTGCGGTGTTTCATTAGAACTTCCCGGTCTTCCATTTCTGCGCGTACTCTTCGACGTTTTCTTTCGTTACAATGTCCACACCGGAATCGATAATGGTTTCCGGCTTTTTTCCTTCCTTGATTGCTTTGAGCAGTCGGACACTCTCATAACCCCACCCCCACAGTTTTTGACCGATCAACACCTGGACATACCCCTGGCGGACGTACTCAAGTTCTTCGGGCAGTGCATCGAATGCAATAACGGTAAGATCGCCCGGTTTCTTTGCCGCGAATGGACCCGGCGCCGGTGTGAAGATCGGCCACGAGCCGACCATAATCCAGCCTTTGAGATCCGGATGTGCCTGCATCACCGCTTCCATCTTGCTGATGCCCTGGTTCACATCGTCGTAGCAGTACTCTGTGGAAACAACCTGGATATCGGGATATGATTTGAGATACTCGAGCGCGGCATTGCGACGCTCTTCGAGGTTGGGCGCCCCGGGCGTGCCTGAGAGGATGGCAATTTTTCCCTTTGTGCCCATATGCTTGACGAGATACTCCGCCATCGCGGTACCGCTGCCCGGGTTGTTGGTGCCGTAGAAGGAAATCCGCTTGCTCATGGGCGCATCGGAGTCGAAGGTAACCACCGGGATTCCCCCATCGACCGCCCGGTCTATGGACTCCCGGAGCGCATCGGCGTCGTTTACGGAGACCGCTATGCCGTCGACTTTTTTCTCGATGAGGCTCTCGATGAGCTGTGCCTGTTCGACCGCGTCGGACTTCACCGGCGCGAAGCGCTGCGCTTCGATCTTCCCTTCACCCAGGTCGTTTGCAGCGGCCTGCGCTCCCTGCCACGCAACCTGGAAAACAGGGTTATCCAGCAGTTTTGGCACGAACGCAAATACGAGTTTCTTCTCCTCCTGCTTTTTGCCGCATCCCGCAAGAAGGCAAACAAAACACATCAAAACTGAAATTCGCTCTTTCATTTTTGTTCTCCAATTGTTTTCATCCCCAATCCGAAATCTATTATCATCGTTTCGTCTTCCGGTCCACTATCACCGCAAGGATGATCACAACACCGATTGCCACCTGTTGCCAGTAGGCCGAAACGTTCAGCAACACCAGCCCGTTGCGCAAAATGCCCATCAGGAGCGAGCCAACAATTGCTCCGACAACAGTCCCGCGGCCTCCCGAAAGACTGATGCCGCCGATCACTGCAGCTGCAATGACGTCCAGCTCGTATCCCAGCCCTGAAGTTGACTGGCCGACGCCGAACCTCGAGGCGAAGAGCACTCCGGATATGCCGGCCGAAAGTCCGCAGAGCGAGTAGACAAAAAGCTTCATCCTCCTGATATCTACGCCGCTATACAACGCGGCTTCCTCATTCCCTCCGATCGCATAGACGTAACGACCCCAGTGCGATTCCTTCAGCATCACTCCGACCGCAACGGCGAACACCGCCATGATGATGATCGGGACCGGGATACCCATCAAGGATCCTTGCCCAACGGTCAGGAATTCAGCAGGAAGATTGCGTATGGTTTCTCCGCCGGTAATCGCAAACGCCAGGCCGCGCGCCACGCTCATCATGCCCAGCGTTGCGATAAACGGCGGGAGCTTCGCCTCGGTAACGAGCACGCCGTTCACCGCTCCGCATGCCAATCCCACGAGAAGCCCCGAGAGCGTCGATACCGGGATGGAAAAACCACTGCTCAGTAAAACCGCTGTTACCACGGCGCTCAGTCCGAGGATCGATCCGACCGAGAGATCGATCCCTCCGGCAATGATGATCACGGCCTGACCAACGACCATAATAGCGATAAACGACACTGCGCGAACCACCTGCGTTATGTTCGACCAGTTGAGGAAGGTCGACTCGAACACGTGTTCGCCGCCGAACGTCGAAGTGAGAAGCGTCAGCAGGACCACCTCTGCAAGCAGAACAAACCAAAGACCGGAGCGTTTTGACGGAAGGAGCTTCATGGTTGCCAGGGCGTGTTATCGTCGCGATTGCCATATCTTACAAAGAATTGGAAGAAATGTCAACGTTCTATGATCACTTCACTTGAACGGACTTCCCATGAAGCAGGTTTCTCCCCTGAACTACCGGGAAATCCAGCCCTAGAATTCCTGCAGCGGTGGGCGCGAGATCTACCTGGAAAGCAGGATCGTTTACGATACCACCGGCTTTGAACGCCGGGCCCAGCGCGAGCAGCATGATGTGGCGGCAGCCTTCACAAGAGTCGCCGTGGTTCTTGAATCCACCGTGTTGATCGTCGTGCCTGCCGTGATCGTTCGTCACGAACAACGTCGTGGAGTTTTTGTACAGGCTGTCCGATTGAATCTTGTTCCACAGCAGCCAGATCAGACTATCGACCTCCGCAGCTGCCCTGACATACCGGTCCCACTTCCCTGCATGTCCGGCTATGTCGGTCTCAGCGAAGTTGACGATGACCGCGTTCGGGTGGTCCCGGCTCATGACTGCCGCAAGCCTCTCCCAGGTATCGATGTTCGTACCCGACTCACCGAGGTTGACGATTGCTCCATATTTTTCCCCGTAGGCCCCATTAGTGCTATGGGATAAGATGCGCAGTTTCGCTTTGCCGGAAACGACGTAACATGATTGTTCGGGAAGTTTTGTCTGTTTCCGAAACAATTCGAAGAGAGTGGGATCCGAAAACTCTTCCGACCCATCGTTTGCGATCTTCTGCCAGTTTCCCGTGAGGATCGCGGCGTGCCCGGGACATGTCAATGTAAGTCCATCATTCCGGAAGTTCGTGTATATCGTTCCCTTGGGGCGCAGATCGTTCCAGATATGGGGCATGTAGTTTGCCTTCCCACCGAGAGACTCGGAGTAACGCACGCCATCGACTACGATGATGAACACATGCGAACTCCCCAGGCATGAAGCAGAGACGAAAAGGACGATCCATGCAACACGGGATGCAAGTGAGATTACGGCGGAGATCGTTAGAATATTTTTTTTGAGTATCATGACCTGGTGTCGCGTGTCGGAAATACGTTGATTAAGTCCCGTAGGCCTGCCCGACTGAACGACACCAGTCGGTCAGGCGGGGACGACCTGTTTGTAGTAATCAAATTATCCCAAAATTTGCAAAGCTCCGGAGGAGCGACCTTAAGGCTTAGTAAGGTTATTTCGGGGACAGTATAATAGTGTCGGGTCCCATAATTATTTTGATTATGTTCCAGACTTAATCAGCTCAATTCTGAAAGACGCACTAATGAGAATTCGACTTTTGAACAGCCGACCCTTCCCACGGAGTACGAAGCCAGCCCCGATAGATTTGCTTTTGCAGTTCAGTCGGGTCGACGACTTTGGCAATCCTGTATCCGGGCAGGGGAGACGCAACGAGCTTGATAGTGAATTCACGAAGCTTATCGTTGCGAAACACGTTCAGCTTTACGACGTCTCCCGGCTTGCGTCCCAAAATGCGCTCGTTCAGCTCTGATGTCCGCACGCGAAAACCATCGAGTGCAAGCACCTCATCTCCGATATCCATTCCAGCCAAATGAGCGGGGGAGCCGGCAACGACCCGGGTCACCCGGGTCTTTTCGCCGGCATCGCTGGTCACGAGACCTATCCAGGGCTTCGGTAAAGAATCTTTGACCTGAACCTGCAGCCCGGCGAACAGGAGCGTCGCTTCCCACGGGAGCGGCTCCGTACGGTAAACAAATCTATCAAAGAAATCCTTCAGGCTCGTCCCGGCGAATTCTTCTGCCGATTTCTGAACATCGTCAAGCTCATACCCGTTCCCGCTCAGCGGAAACTGTTTGTACATCGCATGCAGGACATCATCAAGCGAATGTGCGTTCATCGATCGATGGCGAATCTCGAGGTCGAGGAGCAAACTCACGTTCGCTCCTTTTCCATAGTAGTCCGATTCAGAATTAAACGATTGTTCCGTCCCGCGCCAGTATTTAATCCACGCATCAAAGCTCGCGTCAGCCAATGACTGAACTGCATTACCGGGACGCTGACGATCGGAGAGAATCGTCGCCGCCAGGCTTTCAAGATACTTTTCGGATGTCTTGAATCCCGCCGGAATCAGCAGGAGATCATCATAGTATGAAGTCGTCCCCTCGGCGATCCACAGCTCTTTTGAGTAATTCTCCTTCGTGTAGTCATAGGGATGGATCCCTTTCGGACGGAGTTGTTTGACGTTCCATGTGTGGAAGTATTCGTGAGAGACGAGCCCGAGGAATCCAGCGTAGCCTTCGGGATTATTGAATACGAACGGCCTCGCGCCCATGACCGTCGAGTTGATATGCTCGGTTCCGCCACCCGATGACGGCGTGCAGTGCAGGAGAAACACATACCGTTTGTACGGAAACTCTCCCCAGAATTCCTTTTGCACCCGCACGATGCGCCTAATGTCGCGTATGAGCGTATCGGCATTCCAATTGCCTTCGCCGAAAATGCTGATCGCATGCGCAACGCCATCGACACTGAACTCCAAATCCTTTTGATTCCCGATCTCCAGTGGACAGTCGATGAAATAGTCGTAATTCGGTGCGGAATATTCTTCGCCGCGACCCTCGAGCCCGGTCGTTACATGCCAGTTGCCGTAGGGACGAACCGTCAGGCGCACGGGCGAAGTCCGGAACTGTTCGATGTACATGAAAACTGCCGCACCATCTATGAAGGCGTGCTCATCGTTCAGTCCTCGCGTGCGTAACCCGAATTCGTTGGCATAAACCCGATACTTCACGCCGACGTTTGAAGCGCCGTGCGTTGCTACCCTCCATGTGGATTTCGCGATCTTCGACCACGTCAACGGATTCCCTTTTCCATCGGCGGCAGTAAAATCCTGGACACCGCTTGCAAAATCGAGCACCATGTATCTGCCCGGACGCCACACCGGAAGGATGAAGTCAACGTCTTGAAGATTGCCGGGTGGTCGATCGATGCTCATCCCGACCTCGAAGAGGTGAGTCGACGGCTTCGACATTCCCAGTGTATAATGCACTCCTGGCGATTGTGAATCTGCCACACTGAAAGCCATAAAAATAAGGAAGATTGTAGAAACGATGTTCACAAACGACGAATCCCGGCAACATCACACACGATCGGTGACACAAACACTGCGTCGGGGTTTGCCCGATGAGCGAGCCAGTCGCTCCACATTGCGTCCCCTCTCTCCCGCGTGATGACCCCTTTGTCGACCATTACCTGAATGTGGGTCGAAAAAAACCGGTGGGCCCACTCCATGACGCCACTCTCGGGGCCTCCTGCAAGGACATTCGGGGTAAACTCTTTTAACCTCACCTCGTGGTTCTTGAAAATAATTGGTATGCGGGCGGCGATATAAGGATCGCCTCCCCCGCTTCGCCAGTACGCCCTCACGGCATCCGCCATTCCTTCGAATGCACCGCCGCGAGGAAAGAGAGACAATCCTTCGTAGACATAATCTTGCAGGGCAATGATCCCGCCCGGCCGGAGCGCTTCAAAGAGAGGCATGAGGAATTTTTCCGGATCCGACACAAACCCTATCACCCACCTCGCG
>DASYTP010000078.1:0-3471 GCA_036002145.1 Bacteroidota bacterium
GTATGAAATCTGATTACGGAATGAATGCCGCACCGAACCTGTCCCTGTGACTCACCGCATGAAGCGTAACATATCGATCTCCATTGGAGTCCTTTTGGTGGCTCTCACCCTGATGGTGCATCAAATTCTCTGGGCTCCGAACTCATTTGAGGGGGATCGTTTCATCACAGTTTCGAAGGGAGAGAGTTTCACACACGTCGTCGCATTGATGGAAAACTCCGGGATCATTCGTAATCGCTTCCTGTTTGAGCTGGCAGGACGCATCCTCAGGTTGACGACGAGAATGCAAATTGGAGCATACCACTTCAAAAGCGGCATGTCGAACAAGGAGATACTGGAGGATCTCCGTTACGGCAAAACCATCGAAATGGTCACCGTTACGATACCGGAAGGCCTCACTTCGGCCCGCCAGTCGAGAGTCCTCGCGACCACCCTTGGCATCGATCCGGAGAGGTACATGGCGTTTGTGAACGACACGAATTTTGCCCGCACACTCAATATCTCCGCTCCATCCCTTGAAGGCTATTTGATGCCCGAAAGTTACAGGCTGTATTGGCAGGCAGATGAAATCGACGTCATCAAGGCACAAATCAGAGAGTTCTGGAATGTTTTCGACGATACACTCCGCGCCGAGGCGGAACTTATGGGAAGATCGATACACGAGATCCTCACTCTCGCCTCGATCGTGGAGAAAGAAACCTCCATTGATTCCGAACGTGCCATCATCGCCAGCGTATACTATAACAGATTACAAAAACGGATGAGATTGGAAGCAGATCCGACGATACAGTATTTGCTGGAAGACGGCCCGCGGCGGCTGCACTACACCGATCTGAAACGCGAATCAGATTACAATACGTATCTCCACTATGGATTGCCCCCGGGACCGATTGGTAATCCGGGGAAGGCTTCGATTCTTGCAGCGATTCATCCACGGAGGAATAAATACTTGTTCTTTGTTGCGAATGGCTCAGGCGGCCATACATTTTCCCGCACGTTTGAGGAACACCGAAAGGCAGTAAGGCAACTCAGGAAGCTTCGGGCCGAGAAGGAGGCGCTTGCAGAAGAGGGTTAAAAAAAGACAACCTTCGAGGAAGACCGAGGAAATTATCCCTATTCATTCTTATCGTTTCCGCACGAGGAGGCTGAGGACGTTTCCCTCGTTTACATGCGGAATCCGTTTCCACCAACATCACATTTCCCCGGTCTCCTCGAGGTTGTCTGAGGAGGCGCTGATTGAGCGCTCTTTTTTTTGTCTTGACGTGTAAATGACTATATTGGAGCGCTCGTTAGGTATAACACCCTCTTGGGACAAAAAAGTTTCCGTGCGCACATACTTTTTTTATGCGACCCTCCTTGGAATGCTGGACTTCCTGATTTTAAGTTGTGCTGGACAACTTTCGCCATCGGGTGGCCCTCCCGATACCACCCCGCCGGAAGTGGCTGAATCATCTCCGGCGCCAAATTCGTTGAATTTTGGCAGTCGTAAGATTTCAATCAAATTCAGTGAATATGTGGATCGATCTTCAGTGGAGCAATCGATATTCCTCTCTCCGCCAGTCGGCGGCATGTCCTTCGATTGGGGGGGGACCGATGTCGAAATCACCTTTTCTGACACATTAAGACCGAACACCACCTACATTCTGACGCTTGGAACGGACATCGTCGATCGCAGGAACCACAACCGCATGGCTCAGGCATTCGCGCTCCCGTTCTCCACGGGGAGTAAGATCGACTCTGCCCGCATCTCCGGCCGGGTGTTCGCCTCGCAGCCCACGGGCATCATGATCTTTGCCTTCAAGCTCAACGACAGGATCTCCGATACCTTGAATCCGGTTCATTCCAGGCCGGATTACATCACTCAGACGGGGAAAGATGGCAGCTACAAACTTACCAATATCGCCTATGGTTCATACCGTCTGATCGCGGTGCGGGATGAATACAAGAATCTTCTCTACGATAAGCAGACGGATGAGTTTGGCATTAACACCCGCGACGTGCAGGTGGCTGCCGATACGCCCGCTGCGGCGGGGATGTACTGCAGAATGTCGAAAGAAGATACGACCAGGCCATTCCTTTCCAGCGCCCGCGGGCTCGACCGCTCACACATAGTATTGCGATTCAGCGAGCCATTCGACACCTCGCAGGTTAACGCCCGGAGTATTTCCGTGGTCGATACGCTCAAGCGTTCCGCACTGCCTGTTCTTGATGTTTCTCCGATCGAGGGTTTTGCCGCCGACGCGCAAATCTCAACCGCATTGCAGGAAAGCTCCAGAACGTATCTGGTAACCGCTTCCGGAATACGAGACCTTCAAGGCAATCTCATCAGCTCGCAAGCTCAGACTTCGCTCTTCACGTCAGCTCAAGCTCTCGACACGACGAAACCCGACCTCCAACTTTTAGGGATTCAAGACAGTGCAAAAAATGTCCAGGCAGACGACAGCATCCGGTTCTCGTTCGGTGAGGGGGTGCAGCGATCGTTGTTTGAGCATGGGTGTACGCTGCTCACGACAGATGGCGTCCAGGTTCAAGGAAAATTTATCTGGAGGGGTTCCACTTCCGTTTTTTTCATCCCATTAGATCCGCTACGCTGGGCAAAGTGGTACACCCTCAGGGTGGTAATGGATTCGGTGAGAGATTTCGCCGGCAACGGGTATCGGGATAGCATCTGGGTGCGACATTTCCGGATGATCGAGGATAAGGTCCTGGGGAGCATTTCCGGCGTCGTGAGAAATGAGTCGGAGACTTCAGGGGCAACTCACATTACCGTGTCAGAGATTTTGAGCAAGAACTCCAGGTCGCGCACGGTAATCGCCGGGCCGGGTGGGAACTTTTCATTTAATTTTCTCCCCGAGGGCAGGTACACGTTATTCGCCTTCTGCGACTCCGACAGTAATGGCGTTTATAGCTACGGCAAGCCATATCCGTTCATGTTCGCCGAACCATTCTCCATCCTCCCGGACACGCTGAAGGTCCGCGCCCGGTGGCCCCTCGACGGGGTCGTGATCCGAATTCCTTGAAAGGACAGACTGCCGCTTACCGTCAGGAATCCTTCGAAGGAGTCCTCCGGATCGGGCAACTTCCCGCTATCAGTTACTTATTGAGATTCCTCTTGGGCTCGATGAAAACATCCGGAAGTTTCGGGGGGGGGCGTTTCAGGACGTTGTCGGGTACAATCCAGGCGTCTTTATAGCCGAGGCCTACCAGTCTCCTGAGAGTAAGGTTTGCTCCAGATCGATCTGGGAAATTGCCGACACGTATTTTATAGTAGGGTGCATCGTACACCATGTACATGTGTTCATCAGGAAGCTGCTGTTCGAGATTCCTCTGTGCCATATCCGCCTCATCAATGTCTTGAGTCAATAGAGCCTGCACGCGGAATCCGGGAATCGTTTCGGGAAGGGCGGGGGTATATACTGTTGCCGTCGATAGCGCTTCGAACTGTTTTTGTTCTTCTGCTTTGATAAGGCT
>DASYTP010000079.1:0-3913 GCA_036002145.1 Bacteroidota bacterium
AGCTCTCCAACGCCGAGCTTCTGCACATTGATGCGAAAAACAACGTTCAACTTTCGACGATAGCTCTCAACAACGTGATGGGCCAGCCGCTGGAGACGCAGGTACAGCCCGGATCGATGCCCGACACGCTGAACGGCCCGCAGGCGCAGAGCTCTCCCGATGACCTGAACACACTTGTGCAACGGGCGACAGAGAACCGCCCGGAACTGAAATCGATGCAGTACCGGGTCGAAGCGGGTGAAGACGGAGTGAAGCTGGCAAAGTCGGGATGGTATCCGCAAATCTATCTCACCGGGAATTACTATTACTCCCGCCCGAATCAGCGCATCCTTCCCACGGAGGATCGGTTCAGCGATACCTGGGATATCGGGGTTACTGCATCGCTCGATCTCTGGAATTGGGGAACGACGATGCACCAGACCCAGCAAGCGCAGGCGCAGCTCGCCCAGGCACAGGATGCGCTCGGCCAGCTTCGCGACGGGATTACGCTGGAAGTCACACAGAATTACCTGACGCTCCACCAGTCGAGAGAACGCATCGGCGTATCACAGCAGACGGTGAAGCAGGCCGAAGAAAATTATCGCGTGACAAACGAGAAGTTCAGGCTGGGCGTCGCCCTGAACTCCGATTTGCTCGATGCCGAAGCGTCGCTGCTTCAGGCAAAGTGGAATTATATCCAATCGCTCGTCGATTACGAACTCGCGCAGGCGAGACTTCAAAAATCGATCGGGCTGTAATTACATGATAATGTTAAAGAGGTGAATTATGAAACGCACGAAAGTTCTACTCGTCACAGCGACCGTTATCGCGGCCATCATAGCCGTCCTGTTTTACAACAAATCGAGGATGGCGGCGAAATCAAAAAGTGACGTCCTGAAGTCGATCCCCGTCTCTATTGCTGTTGCCGGGAGGATGAGACTGACTGATGCGTATACGCTCACCGGCACGATCGCAGCGAACAATGATGTGACGATCGTTGCTGAATCGGAAGGCAGGGTCATCGCCGTGCGAGCGAAGGTCGGCGACCACATGCCTGCGGGCTCGGTCCTCATCCTCGTTGACGACGAGTTGAAGGAGGCCACTTTTGCGACTGCTGAAGTAAGTTATGAGAAAACAAAAAAAGATCTCGAACGGTTTGATTATCTCCATGAGCAGCGTGCCGTCACCGACCAGCAGTACGAAAACATACGCTATGCCTACAAGAACGCCGAGGCACAATACATTGTGGCTCGAAAACAACTTAAGGACACGAAGATTACGACGCCCATTTCCGGCATTATCACGGCACGCTTCGTGGACGTTGGCACGATGGTGCAATCGAAGATGCCGGTGGCGAATGTGGTCGATATCTCCACCCTCAAGGTCAGACTGAACGTTAGCGAGAGGGAGGCCTTTCGTCTCAGTACCGGAGATAAGGTGGAAATCTGGACCGACGTGTACCCCGGCGTGAGTTTCTCCGGTCGTATCGCCACCATCAGCGCCAAGGCGGATGATGCCCATACCTACCCGGTGGAAATCCGGCTTGAGAACAGTAAGGATCATCCGCTCAAGGCAGGAATGTTCGCCAGAGTATCATTCATATCCGTCGCGCCGGGTGAAGATGTGACCATACCCCGGGAAGCGCTTGTCGGAAGCACAAAAAATCCGCAAGTATACGTGATCGAGGCGGGCATTGCACGAGTGCGCGACATCGTCGTCGGCGATGCATACGGTACTCAGCTTGCCGTACTCCGCGGGCTCGCTCCCGGCGAGGAAATCGTTGTCGACGGCCAGAACAATCTCAAAGATAATGTGCCGGTAACAGTCATCAAATAACCCGGCATTATTCAGCAGAGGAGAGATTCACTATGACATTAACAGAACTATCGATCAAGCGCCCAACACTGATCATCGTCATCTTTACGGTGCTCGGCGTGCTGGGAATCTTCAGTTACACGCAGCTCAAGTATGAGCTTCTCCCCAAAATTACACCGCCGTGGATCACGATCATTACGGTGTATCCGGGCGCATCGCCGGGGGAAGTCGAAACCGGAGTCACGAAGATCCTTGAAGACGGTGTCTCGGGCATCGACAAGGTCGCAAACGTGTATGCGACATCGCAAGAAGGGATCTCCATCGTCTCCCTGGAATTCACGATGAGCGCCGACGTGAATGTGGCCTTACAGGACGCCCAGAGGAAGATCAACGAGATTCTGTCACAGTTACCGGCTGGAGCCAAGACTCCGACGCTGACGAAGTTCGCGCTCGATGAACTCCCCGTGCTGCGCGTTGGTGCAACCGCGAATATGGCGTCGAAGGATTTCTTCCAGATGTTGAAGGACCGCATCCAGCCCCGGCTGGCGAAGCTCGCCGGCATCGGACAGATCACGCTCGTCGGCGGCGATGAACGGGAGATCAAGGTAAATATTGACGAACAGAAGCTTCGCTCCCGGGGGCTGTCACTGTACCAGGTGACCCAATTGATTAAGGCATCGAACCTTGATTTCCCGACCGGCAAGGTGAAGGAAGCCGACCTGCAATACGTCGTGCGTCTGGCAGGGAAATTCAAATCCATTGACGAACTCCGACGGCTTGTCGTCGGCCAGTCGAGACAGGGAGGCGACATTCACCTCGCCGAGATCGCAGAGGTGGAGGATGGCCAGAAGGAGTATTCAACGCTGAGCAGGATCGACGGCAAGTCTTCGGTCGGCATCCTGGTGCAGAAGCAGGGAGAGGCGAATTCAGTCGACGTGAGCCGCATTGTTCGCGGTGAGCTGTTGAGTCTTGAGAAAGAATTCTCGAACCTCAACCTGCGGTTCGACGTGGCCCAGGACGGCTCGAAATTCACCACCGAGGCGGCGGACGCCGTGAAGCACGATCTGCTTCTCGCAATCATGTTCGTTGCCCTCGTAATGCTCGGATTCCTTCACAGCATCCGAAATTCGGTCATCGTCATGATTGCCATTCCGGCGTCGCTCGTATCGACGTTCGTGATCGTCTATGCGTTGGGCTTCTCGTTGAATCTCATGACCCTGCTCGGCCTGTCGCTTGTCATCGGCATCCTGGTGGATGATTCGATCGTGGTGCTTGAAAACATCTACCGGCACCTGGAGAAAGGAGACGACCGCCGTATCGCATCGCTGCGCGGAAGGAACGAGATCGGTTTCGCCGCGCTCTCGATCACAATGGTCGACGTGGTCGTGTTTGTTCCCCTTGCCCTCGTTTCCGGTCTGATCGGCAACATCATGCGGGAATTTGCCATTGTTGTGGTCGCCTCCACCTTGATGAGCCTCTTCGTCTCATTCACTATCACTCCCCTTCTTGCGTCGCGCTTCGCGAAACTCGAGCGGTTGACGCAAGGGAGCGTCATCGGAAGGTTTGCAGTGTGGTTTGAGAAACAATTTCAGAGGCTCTCGGCAGAGTACGACATCATTCTCAAATGGAGCCTGGGACATCGGGCGTGGGTCTTTGCCGGTGCCGGGATGCTCTTCCTTGCTTCGCTGTCGCTCCTGCCGTTCGGGTTCATCGGAACGGAGTTCATGACCCCCGTCGATCGCGGAGAGTTCACTGTAACGCTCGAGCTTCCATCCGGCTCGACGCTCGAACACACGAACTACGTTACGCAGGAAGCCGAGCGGATCGTTGCGGAGATGCCGGAAGTAAAGAAGGTGTTCACCAATGTGGGTGTCTCGACCGAAGGGTTTATCGGGCAGTCTTCCAATTATGTTTCCGAGCTCAATGTGACGCTTGTGCCGAAGGACGAGAGGGGCCGTTCTACCGACGACGTCGGAGACGATATCAAGCGAACGCTCGTGCAGATTCCCGGCGTGCGTGCGCGATCGAGCCCCATCGGGATTTTCGGCACGGCAAACCAATCGCCCATCATGCTGGTCGTGAGCGGGCCGGAGTATGAACAAGCTCGAAAGGGCGCCGA
>DASYTP010000080.1:0-9412 GCA_036002145.1 Bacteroidota bacterium
CCGAGGCCCAACCCCAGCAGTGAACGCCAGAGGATGAGCTCCGCAACCGAAGTCGACGTGGCGGTGAGCGCAGTGAACACAGAGTAGGTGAGAATCGCATACATCAACGCCTTCACCCGACCGATCCTGTCTGCCAGAATCCCGAAGAGAATTCCGCCCAAAGCCGAGGCAATAAGAGTTACCGATGCGAGCGCTCCCGCTGAGGCCGAGCTGAGGGAGAATTCTTTTTGGATGGCGGTGAGTGCGAATGCGTAGAGCATCACGTCCATGGCGTCGAGCATCCACCCGAGCTGGGCGGCGGCGAGCGTTTTCCATTGCCTGCCGGTGACGGACCTGTACCAGCGCTGTGAAATCGCGCGACTCATGCCTGGGCGAAAGAATGTTGATAAATGAACGACTCCTGTTCGACAAGGAGTGCCCGGGCCTCCTCGAGTGTTGCACGTCTGAATGTCACCCGATCACCGGACCGGAGCTGACCGACGCGATGCATGTCTGCCGCGATGACATTGGCGATCTTTGGATAGCCGCCTGTCGTCTGATGGTCGACAAACAGGATGATCGGGTGGCCGGAGTGTGTTATCTGCACGGCGCCGAGTGAAACACCTTCGGTGAGGGTTTCGAAGCTACTGTCCTTTCTTGCAACGGCCGGCCCCTCGAGGCGAAGCCCCATCCGATCGGAGTCTTTCGTGACGAGATACGATGAAGTATAGAATTGCTCCAACGCAATATCCGTAAACAAATTTTCCTGCGGACCTGCGGTTACCCTGAGCAGATCGCGGGCGAGCAGCCGATCTGTAGCGTTTTGGTTTAGTCGCAAGGGATCAAACGAATCTGAAACTGGCAAAGATTGGACTGTGACGATATCCCCTCTCCTCAGCGCGCGGCCGGAAAACCCTCCCAATCCGGTCGCGAGATGTGTGGCTGCGCTCCCCAGGACGGGAGGAACATGAATGCCCCCGCGAATGCAGAGATATGACCGGACACCGGCCACCGCCGCGCCACATTTGAGAACCTGTCCGGGTGAGATCATTATCGTCTCCCACATCGGAACGGCCTGACCGTCAATGATTGGCTGCATACCGGCTCCGGCCAGTGCAACAATGGATGCCTCTTCGAATTCGACTTCGGCACCGACGAGTGACATCTCCAGCGACGGTGTGTTCTCGAGATTTCCAACAAGAAGATTGCCAAGCCGGAATGAGACTGCATCTGCCGCACCGGCGGCGGAGATGCCAAGATGAGCATAACCGAACCGGCCGAGATCCTGAACGGTGGTGAGAAATCCGGGTGAAATCACGCGAATGTGAGGCATTCAATTCTCTTTCAGGCAGCCGGGGATTTTCCTTCGTATTCAGATCGATATTGAGCGAGGTGAGCTTCATATTCTGTCCGTGAAATCGGCTCGAAGCACACCTCGTCGCCCATTTGGAGCAAGGTCGGCGGATTACGCTGCGGGTCGAAAAGAAGAAGTGGCGTTCGTCCGATGAGCTGCCATCCGCCCGGCGAGGCGAGCGGGTACACGCCAGTCTGTTCGCCTGCAATTCCCACGCTTCCTGGGGCAACGTTGAGCCGCGGCGTGTCGAGTCTGGGAGTAGCGATCTCCCGGAGCATTCCACCAAGATAGGGAAACCCCGGACTGAAACCGAGGAAGTATACCGTGTAGGTCGCGGAGCTGTGTTTCTGAATCACTTCGTCCGGCGTGAGGCCGTTATGAGAGCCTACATACGCAAGATCAGGAGCGAAGTCGCCTTCGTAGCAAACCGGAATTCGCATCGACCGTGGCCGGGGAAGCTCGACCGTATTCAGCTTCATGAGTAGCCGAGACAAGTGTTCCTCGAGGCGGCGAAAGGAAACGATCCGCGGATCGAATGTAATGAGGACCGTGGAGTATGCAGGATGAATATTGAGAACGCCTTCCTTCTTCGCATCAAGCAGGATAAGAGTTAACCGTCGAACGTCGAGGTGAATCTCGTGTGATATCTCAATGCCGAACGTGACGAGGAGCGAATGGTCGCTGGAAAACACAATTCCCGGTTTTGAAGATGATGACGAAAGCATGTCGTGTCCTTACGTTTCTGGATCCGTGACTGCGGAAAAGAGTCATGAACCTTTCACCTGCGATAACATCGGATGGGAGAGATCCCGGCTCATGGCTACATCCCATGCGGCTTCCGCATGAACGCGCGCACTGTCGATCAAATCGATCGGCGCGTTCCTGCCCGTTGTGAGAAGATCCAATTCCGTGCAACCCAGAAGCACGGCATCGGCTCCGCGTCCGGATAAGTCTCGCATGATGCCGTAGAATGCATCCACGGACGCTGGCAGAACCGTACCCACAATAAGCTCTTCAAAAATGATCCGATGCACGATATCCTGTTCAGGTCCTTCCGGCAGGACGACGTCCAGACCTCGCTGTTCAAGCCCCTCAACATAGAAACCGCGCGCCGACATCGTATACTTTGTGCCGGTCAGGCCAACACACCGTACTCCCTTTTCTCTCGCATATGAGCCGACCGCATCGAGGACGCTCAGCACTGGAATCGATCGTTTTATCTGGGGCAGCACCTTGTGCATCGTGTTCGCAGCTAACATCGCGAAATCCGCTCCGGCGGCGGCGAGTGCGCGCATTTCTTCCTCAAGTCCCTTCGCCACACGATCCCATTCAGACCGCGTCTGCCAGTCGATATATTGCTGGAATGAAACACTGCTGATCACGATGCGCGGGTACGAATGGTCGTGGAATTTCGACTCATGGGCGCGAATGATGTGCCGGTAGTACGAGATCGTGGACTCCGGGCTTGTGCCGCCGACGATGCCGATGGTGAGAGGTTCTTTCATTGTGCGATTCCTCATTGTACGAAAGAAATGGGAGATGCACAACGCCGACGAACTACCGGTACTTCTACGATCGGAAAGGAGACAGCGAAGAACGGAACACTGATGACGCCGGAACTACAAGATCTTCACAGATCTGTGTATATCCGTTTCTTCAGTGGCATCAGTGTTCTCAAAATGCCGGTGCGCGGCGAATCAGTTTTGCGATATCGACTCGTGAAGCGTGCGCAACAGGCGTTCTGTCGTGAACGGTTTCTGGAGAAACTTTGTATTCGCGACGTTTCCAATTTCGGAAATCTTGTGGTCACCCATGAGTCCACTCATGGCGACGATCTTTATCGATTCGTCGATCTGCCGCAGCTTCTTGATGGCGGTAGATCCGTCCATGACTGGCATCATCATATCCGTAACGACGATTTTTACCTGACCTTTGTACACCTGCATAAGTTTGACGGCCTCAGCACCGTCGCAAGCGGAAATGACCTGGTAGCCGTATGTTTGCAGCATCGAAGTATTAATCTCGCGAATGGCTGCCTCATCATCGACAACCAGCACCAGCTCGCCGTTGCCGCGTGGAAGGGGAGTGCGATCATGGGAGACGGACGCCTTGTCATTCGAAACGCCCGATGCGGGGATATACACATCGAACTTTGTGCCGCGTCCCACCTCGCTGTACACGTTGACAAATCCGCCGTGGCTCTTGACAATCCCGATCACGGTCGAGAGGCCCAATCCGGTACCCTTTCCGAGTTCCTTCGTCGTGAAGAAGGGCTCGAAGATCTTGTCGAGGACTTCACGCGGCATTCCGGTCCCTGTATCGCAGACGGTCATGGCAAGGTAATTCCCCGGATGCGCGTCGTGGTGCGTACGTGCATAGAATTCATCCAGCGTGCGGTTTTCAAGCCGGATCGAGAGTTCTCCCCCCTCCGGCATTGCATCACGGGCATTCACCGACAAGTTCATCAATACCTGGTAAAGCTGTGTGGGATCACCGGAGACCGACCAGACCCCCTTCGGGACGTCCGTGGAAATCCGTATCGATCGCGGGAATGTATTCTTGATGATTTTTTCAAGTTCCGAGACGACATACTTGATTTCGACAGTTCCCCGTTCACCATCAACGCCCCGCGAGAACGCCAGCACCTGTTTGATGATACCGGCACCGCGCTGTGCGCTTGCTTCCATCGTATGGAGCGCACGCAGGCTCGAATCATCGTGCGTCTTCATCCGCAGGACTTCGATGGAAAGCAGGATCGGGGAGAGGACATTATTCAGGTCGTGTGCTATCCCGCCTGCAAGCGTCCCGAGGCTTTGCATCCTCTGGGTCCGCAGAAACTGTACTTCGATCTTTTTCTTTTCCGTCACATCGTTGTTGATCACGAGGATGGACCTGGGGGATCCTGTCTCCTCTTCCCGTACCAGGCTCCAGCGGCTTTCGATGATGAGCCGCCGCTTGTCTTGTGTCACCTGGTGGAGTTCACCGCTCCATTCACCCTTTTCGACAACTTCCCGGCACGCTTCCGCAATGATCGCCGGGACTGATTCGTGCAGAAGGGCGTTGGCGTCTTTGCCGATCACGTTCTCCGCGACATGCCCGTACAACCGGGCAGCTCCCTGGTTCCAGAATTGCACAACGCCGTTCAGGTCTTGAACAAATATCGCCTCTTGCGCTTTGTCGAGAAGTGTCGCCTGTTCACGAATCTTCCCCTGCGCTGATTTGATTTTCATGTACGCATCCTCGGTCCGCTCCTTCTCGTCCTGAAGATCTTTGGTGCGCTCGTCGACCAGGTGCGTTAATTCCCTGGTCCGGACCCAACGCAGACGCTGACGATGAATGCCGAAAATCCCAGCGAGTACACCCAGGCCACAGAGGATGTAAAACCACGGAGTCTGGGAAAAGCGGGGCATGATGGTAAACTTGTACGATGCGCCGGTCTCGTTCCAGATGCCGTCGCTGTTCGATGCAATGACATGGAACGTGTACGCTCCGGGAGGCAGATTTGTGTAATACGCCATTCTCCGGAATCCCGCATCAACCCAATCCTTGTCGAATCCTTCCAGTTTATATTTGAACCGGACGAATTCAGGGGCCATGAAACTCAAACCTGTATAATGAAACTCATACTTTCCGTTCATCGGTGTAAGCTCGATGGATCCGGCGGGATCTACTTGCTCATTATCGATAACCGCAGATTCAATCGATACCTGCGGAGGGTGGGTGTTGAGCCGCAGATTTCCGGGATCGACCATGACGACCCCTTTGATGGTGGGGAACCACATCTCACCGGTGTGCGTCTTCCACGCTGCCGGCTGAAATCCTCCGTTACATTCGCGGCTCCGCATTCCGTCGGCCTTGCCGTAGGATATGCACCCGAACCGCCCGATTTTCCCCGATGCAAAATCGTCCATCTCCTGTTTGCTTACCCGGAAGATTCCCTTATTGCAACTCATCCAGAGATTACCGGTGCCGTCTTCGAGGATCGAGAAGATTACGTCGTCGAAGAGACCCTCCGCCGTCGTGTAGGCGAAGCTTTTTCCGTCTTTCAACCGGTACAGGCCGTTACCATAGGTCCCGATCCAGACAACACCGTCCGCGTCCTCATAGATCGACTCTACGGCCTTGTCGTTGACGAGTCGATTCTTGTAGTAATTCGTAAATGTGCCGTCCCGGTAATAATCCAACCCGCCTCCACCCGTTCCAATCCAGAGCCCGCCTTTTGAATCGGGGAGAAGACAGATGATAAAACTGTGCGCCAGACCGTCAGAAGTTGAAAGGGTTTTCCATTTTCCATCCTGCAGGAAATTAAGCCCCATCCGGGTGCCCACCCAGAGTTTGCCGCGGGAATCCTCGCACACTGCCGAGACAAAATTGTTGGATAAACCATTCGTGGTATCGAAGCGGGTAAATTCCTTCCCATCGAATTTATTGAGACCTCCACCCGATGTTCCGACCCAAAGATTTCCCTTCTTGTCACTGAACAGCGCATGTGGGGAATTGCTGGACAATCCATCCTTCGTCGTGAACGTTGTAAAGGCACCATCCTTAAAGCGGTTAAGGCCTGCTCCGCTGGTACCTATCCAGACACTGCCACGCCCGTCTTCAATAATCGGCATGACGAATTCGCCTGAGAGACCCTCATTCTTCCCGTAAGCTCTGAACTTGGTCTCTTTAAACCTGCCAAGCCCGCCGCCTTCGGTTCCGAACCATAGGCTCCCCTCGTTGTCCACAAGAACGGCGTTGACGACGTCGCTCGTCAGACCATCATCCATCCCGTAAGCTGAGAACGTATGGCCGCTCATCCGGACCAGTCCGCCTCCATAGGTTCCGATCCAGAGATTTCCGTCCAGATCGTCGCAGAGTGACATCAGAGAGTTTGAGGTGAGGCCGTCTTTCGTCGTATAGCGTGTAAAGACACCGTTCCCGTAGCTGACCAACCCACTATCTGAAAGTCCCAACCAGAGTACGCCTGAGCGGTCTTCATGGATTGTCATAACAGAACCGCCCTGGAATCCCTGGGCCGATCCGTAGATCGTGAATTTTCCGTCCCGGTGCTTGGTCAACCCTCTTGGCGCGCCGATCCAAACGTTCCCGTCACGGTCCTCGCACAAGCCGTAAATTGATTTATAGGCCGGGGCATCCGCTCCCGTGAATTTTTTGAACTCGCCGTTTTTATAACAAGTCAACCCGTAGCCGATCGTGCCGATCCAGATAGTACCGTCTCTGGTTTCCAAAAGGGAGCTGATCGAGTTACCGGGCAGAGTGTCACACGTTGAGATGTTCCGGAACACGCCGCGCTTGTATGAGCAGACTCCTCCGCCTTTTGTTCCAACCCACAACGTGCTATCTCTGCCAACCAGCAAACAGGAGACGAAATTCGTGCGGATCTCTTTGGTATTGCTCTTATCGTAAACATCGAACTTCACTCCATCGAACCGGACCAACCCTTCCTGCGTACCAAGCCAGAGGTAACCGTCCGGAGTCTGGACAATGCTCGTGACGGAGCTCTGTGGCAACCCTTCGTCCTCGTTCCAAACTTCATGCCCGTATTGCGTTAGCGCTTTCCGGGGATCCAGAGCAAGACAGAGACAAGACAGCCCCACCATGGCGGTGAGGATAATGATGATATTAGAAATGGATGCAGAATTTCTCACTTTAACCTTTCGGAAATCAGTTATAGGCGAATTAATCAGATATAAGGTAGGAAAGAACGCGCACCCATTCAAAACGAGTGTGCATCAGCGCACTCCGGGAAAGCAGGTAAAGTGTGAATGGTGGTGAGCGCCGTCACAATTCTGTGTTTCGGAGAAGGCTACCTTCGCCCAGGTTTCTACCGGGTAGAAGGCAACCTTCTGTCGGGCTACAGATGCCCGAGCGTCTGTACATCCTTAAAATGAAACGCTGCCTGCAACGCCAGAATGGTGATCGATTCCTTCGCGGGATTGTCGAGCATGTTGTGCTGCACCACGGCTTTCATGACGAGTTCCTGAACCGGCTGGAAACCGAGTCCTCCCTCAATGCGCGTGACACCATACCCCCACGACGTTTCCTGTCCAGTGGAGGGATCTGTGATCTCACTGTAGAGCATTTGATCCAGGCGGGCAGCTACGAACATTTTTTGAACAAAACGGTACTGTCCCTCGATGTACCACGTATACGCCCGTATGGATTTCTCAAATTCATACTGCGGCGTGTCCCAGGAATTGGAAAAAAACTCTCCGATCAGATGACCGTTGTCGATATCGACGCGGGCATCAAGACCGACGATGACATGCTTTGGATCCCGGATGCCCGTGCCCGCTGGAAGGCCGATATCCTTTTCGAGGTAGGGAGCAATTCCGCCCGAGATCCCCAGCGTGAGCTTCTCTGAAAACTTCCGCCCGATACGCCCCGCGAGCTGGAATCCGTGGTTTGCCGCCGCTTCCGGATTCGTGAGCGTGCCGCGTCCGATGGCAACGTTATAGTCGATGCCTCCCAGTGTGCCGAAGGCACTCAGCCCCGTGATCCAGCATGCCTCATAAATCGCAGTCGCGGCGCCGAAGTTATGGTCGCGCAGGTACAGGTTGCCGCTCTCCGATGCAAGGGCAAAGGCGTTGTAGGGCACTTTGTACTGGTATGCAAGTGGGTATCCGATGAGGGGATTAACATGCGAGTAGCTTCGCGCCGAGAACGTCCCCACCGGCGTCGGAATGCGTCCGAGCCAGAAATTCAGTCTGTTCTCGAACAATCCGTGCACGAATGCGAAGAGCCCATCGATGCGGACCTGTCCGTTTCCCGACCGGTCGAATTTTTTCGCCTTGTTATCGAACAAGACTTCTCCCTCGATACCGAAAGTTTCATTCAGACTGAAGTGAGGAAAAAGCTTTGCCCGTACGGGGTTGAACGGGTCGTCGTCCCGGAAATTCGTGTTGATGTTTCGTTCGGGCTCGCTTGTGGGATCGAAGCTTGCGCCGGTCAATTCCAGGTTCGCATCGAGGCGGAAGACCTGGGATTCAAGGGGTTCAGGGCGGGCGAGAACCGCGACGATGACGACGATGAGACAATATCTGTTCATAGATCAATTCTCCTTAAGAAAAGGGACCATCTTTGTCGACCCTCATCGCAACACCATCATCCTCCGGGTCACCGTCGAATTCCCGCTTTGAAGCCGATAAACGTAGACGCCGCTCGCGGTCTGGCGGGCGTCCCACGTCCTGATGTACTCGCCGGCAGAAAGTTCCTCGTTCACAATTGTCTCCACCTCTCTTCCGAGCACGTCGTACACGCGCAGCCTGACCAATCCGAAATCAAGAATCCGAAATCCGAAATGTGTCATCGGATTAAACGGGTTGGGAAAATTCTGATACAATTCGAATTTCACAGGAATCGACTCAAACTCCCGGAGTCCCGTCGGCAAGCCGGTCAGCTTCCACACGTCGTTGTAGGCTGTGTCGCCCGTCCCGCCGAAGATGTACATGGCATTCTCCTGCTCAACGAAGATCGCGGCATGGGAGTGCCGTGGTGCGGGGGACATGCCGGAAGCATTGATCATCTCCCAGCTGGTGTCTGTAAGATCGAAGGACCACAGCTCGTTGACGCTTCCGCTGTTTGTCGATCCGCCGAAAATGATAATCTTGTTCCCGGCATAAACACTGGTTGGAAAAATCCTGCCCGATGGTTTCGATGCGGGCGTGAGGTCTTCCCACGTGTTGGAGGTAAGATCGAAAGCCCAGATGTCGTTGAGCGGACCCGTGCGCTGACCTGCATAAATGATCATCCGATGCCTTCCTCCGTCGTAGCTTGCGGTGTGCAGGCAGCGCGCAAGGGGATTCGTGCCGGCCGGCGTCAGGTCAACCCAGGTGTTTGCCGCGATGTCATATCCCTGCGTATCGTCGTATCGTCCGGAATCGGTAAACCCGGAGAACATGACCATTCGCCTGTTGAGTGGATCAAAGACGGAAGCTGAGCCGTAGCGAGGGGTCGGAGGTATCCCGGACGGCGCCATTTTTTGCCACGCGTGCAGACTGAGATCGAAAGCCCAGACATCATTGTAGAATCCGGATCCCTGCCCCGACCAGATAATCATCCGTCGGGCCGGTG
>DASYTP010000081.1:0-2527 GCA_036002145.1 Bacteroidota bacterium
GTTCGTCAAGGGCGGAATTGTAAAGAAAACCAGATCTTCAAAAGATGGCCGGGAAAATAGACTGACACTCACGAGGAAAGGTCACGGACCATTCACAGCAATAGACAACGCTTCGAATGCGTCGGTAAGAAAAATGCTCCAACCCCTCGAGGCAAGTGAAAGAAAGAAGTTGATGGAGCTCACCCGTGCAATCAAAATTATACTATCAAAAAGTCATGAATCAGAAAATCACGATTAATGACATTACAATCCGGAACGATCTGAAACCGGGAGATATCGGATATGTTACGTATTTACACGGTGTCCTTTACAAGAGGGAATATGATTATGGGATTGCTTTTGAAGCTTATGTAGGTGCCGGTTTTCACGAATTCCATCAAAAATACAATCCTCAGAGAGAGAGAGTCTGGGTGTGTGAGCATCAGGAAAAAATCATCGGTTTTCTTTTGCTTATGGATCGCGGTGATTCGGCTCAATTACGCTATTTCTTGATTGAACCGGCCTACAGAGGGATCGGGTTGGGAAAAAGATTGATGGAATCCTATATGGAGTTTCTTAAGAAGGTGGGATATAAGTCATCTTATCTTTGGACAACAAACGAACTACATACAGCCTCTGCCTTGTATAAGAGAAACGGATTTGTCCTTGCGGAAGAAAAGCCCTCCGTGGCATTTGGAAAATCTTTGTTCGAACAGAAGTACGAGCTTCGCCTTGCCAATGGCTGATGGAATCATTAACTTCCTACCGAGCTTCTGACTTCGACATTCATGCTTAGCAATAAATATCGAATATCGAACAAGAAATAATGAAGGACTGAACAGCAGGAGTAACTATGTCGATACGACCCGTTAAACGAATTATCCAGGCTCAGCCCACAATCGAAGGGGCGGGGGTACATTTGCGCAGGGCATTTGGCTTCGGAGAAACTGATGAGTTCGATCCGTTTCTGCTGCTCGATGACTTCAGGAATGATACGCCGGCAGATTATCTCGCCGGTTTTCCATGGCATCCTCATCGGGGGATTGAGACAATCACGTATGTTCTCGCCGGCGAAGTTAATCACGGAGACAGCTTGGGGAACCGGGGCACATTGGGGGCCGGCGACGTACAGTGGATGACGGCCGGCAGCGGAATTCTGCACCAGGAAATGCCGCGTGGCGATATGAAGGGACGCATGCACGGGTTCCAGTTGTGGGCGAACCTTCCATCATCGCTGAAAATGACAACGCCTCGCTATCAGGATATTACAGCAGCACAGATTCCTGAAGCCGTCGACGACGACGGTACAAGTGTCCGCATCATCTGCGGAGATTTTTGGGGAAAGAGCGGTCCCGTGGATGGTGTTGCCGCGGAACCCCGGTATCTTGATATCTGGGTCCCGCCGGGGAAGCGCAAAACATTGCCCGTCGAGACTTCGCGTCATGCCTTCGCCTACGTTTTCGAAGGGACAGGCGCATTCCGCGACGCTTCCGGACCACAACCCGTAAGGACGGATCACGTCGGATCAACCGGCGGCGAACGGCTTGAGCTCACCGGCAATCGATCCCTGGTGCTGTTCGACCGGGGAGATGAAGTGACCGTACAAGCAGGGGAAGCCGGAATCAGATTCCTGATGGTCTCGGGACAGCCGCTCGAGGAGCCTGTTGCATGGAGGGGTCCGATCGTTATGAACACAAAGGAAGAGTTGCGACAGGCGTACGACGAACTTCAAAATGGGACGTTCATAAAGAGCCGCTGATGTATCACGCAAGATCCAACTGCCGGAAACACCTCATTCCAGAAGCGAGCTGAAATAATTCCGAAAGTATTCGGGCAGAACGTCGATGCCGATTGCGCGCTCGATGAGTGAAAGGTCTTTATTGTGCTCCAGGAGCAATCTCCCCACGTCCTGGATGGAAACGGTTTGTAGATTTCGTCCGAGCAATTTTACCGGGTCCCCGGCGCCAAGCTCTCCCTCCTTGATGACTCTGAAATATACGCCGTACCGTCTCGATTGGGCAAACTGCTTGACGATGCGCTGCGTGCCGAAGCGAATGCCAAGTTTGTAGCAGGGCATGCGCGGCTGTATCGCCATGAGTTCCGCCGTGCCGATGGCGAACCGGTCGCCGATAAAGATTTCACTTTCGAATAATCCTCCACTGATGGTGAGATTCTCGCCGAACATTCCCCAGGGAAGATCGGCGCGGCGAAGGTCTTTTTTCCATCGGTCGTAGTGCTCTGAAGCATACGCATAGATTGCTTTATCCGGACCGCCGTGCACCGTCTGGTCGGCCTGCTTGTCTCCTTCCAGGTTCCTGCGATACACCTTCACACGGTGCCGGACGGGCTCCTTGAAGATCGCGGTGGAGACGGTTCCTTCCTCCCATTGAACCTCCTTAGGAAGAGATACGTTGACGGAAATGAGTTTCATGGTATGAACGTGCAAAATCGATATAGGATCATCGCCGATCAATGTACCAACTTGGGGTAACACATCAAAGTCAGATAATACTTCTTGGGCAGGTTCCTGGCGATGCGCCTGACATTC
>DASYTP010000082.1:0-3515 GCA_036002145.1 Bacteroidota bacterium
AGGAAGAAGGCTAGGGACAGGAAACGATGATATACGTTGCTTTGTTGAGGGGGATCAACGTGGGCGGTCAGAGGAGTATCAAGATGGCCGGCCTGTCGACGTTATTTGAATCACTGAATTTTCAAAACGTGCGAACCTATGTCCAGAGCGGCAACGTCGTTTTTGAATCCCGTCTGAAGGACGCCGCCGCGATTGCCGGAAATATCGAAAAAAAGATAACCCGAACCTATGGATTTGATGTGAAGGTGATTCTCCGGACAATTGTCGAATTCGAAAATATTGTTTCTCATAATCCCTTTACAAGCGAACGTACCATAGAGATTGACAAGCTGCATGTGACGTTCCTGCAGGGCCTCCCGGACAAACAATCCGTGTCAACTCTGGACATCAAGAAAGAGATAAATGAAAGGTACATCGTTCAAGGGAGAGAAATCTATCTCTACTGCCCTAACGGCTACGGGAGGACAAAGCTGAATAATGGGGCATTCGAGAGAAATCTAAAACTGCCTGCTACTACGAGAAATTGGAAGACCACGAACAAATTGCTTGAGATCTCCAGGACAGGACCTTTCGTCAAGAAGTAGGCGCATCCCCATAATTGCCATCGGATTGAATAAGTTTGGCCTGCGTAACCCCAGTCCGTCACCCGCGGATTGACTTTTGCATCCCTGACTGCTATATTCCCATTCGATATGCCGCTCTGGATATTACTTGGCGCTGAAGCAATCTTCATGGCCCTGATTGTCTTCAAGATGTTAGGCAAGAGAAGATCATTCTCTGATAACGAGGAAGAGCTGCTCTCGACGCCTGAAAACTCACTGTTGAATGAAGCTCTCTCCACCGGGGAACGATGGGAAGAGGGTGGGACCCCTTCAGGCGAGCACAACCCCGCCCGTCACGCCGACAGTCCGGTGGAAAGGCAAGCCGCTCCTCCGCTCGAGCTGCCTGATGAAGAGAGGTGGGATTAGCAGTCTATTCTGCTGCCCTGTTACTGTTCACGACCGCGACCGCAACACGACACGCCGGTACGCTATCGAGGCAACGAGAACGCCGTTCATGAGAAATACATTGAGCAGAAGATAAAGATACAGCTCATTCATCAACGAGCACACCGTAAGCAGCGCAAACTCAGTCCCGAACCCCAGCAGGCCGGACATCCTCAGTCCGGGCCGGTCTGAATACCATCGAAGGTTATTCTCTTCCGAAAACTCACGCCCCTTGCACCAATCGTCGATGCGATACATCAGTTTATCCTGCCATGTGTAGATGAGATTAAAGATCGACTGAAGCCTCAGCGCAACCGGATCACCGGCCCGATCTTCTTCGGTGATCACTTCGATGATTCGATTGAGCCTGTATCGATGTTCAAGGTGGAGGAACGATGCTTGATAGAACACGTGGTAGGAAACACGCACGGTGATTCCGACGAAAGAGAGTCCGCCGAAAATGATCGTCGAGATTCCAGAGTGTGATTGAACGACGATGCTTGTAATCGCAGTGAATAGGGCGACATCGACAACAAAGTCGCCGATGGAATCGATGAATCTCCCCCTTCGAGAGTAAAGCGCCTTTGCCCGCGCAAGCTGTCCATCGGCATCATCGAGAATGTCTTTTGCCATAACGAGAAGTCCGGCAACGGCAATAGCAGGAGGCGTATTGAAGGTGTAGACGGCCGCTGCCGCGAAACCGACCAGGATAGCAGCGACAGTTACCTGGTTCGGTGTAACGGAAGTCGGATAGAGCAGCCAAACAATTGCCGACGCGAGAGGCCGGAGAAGATAAATATTTATGAATTCATCCGCATAGTATGACTCCGACTTCAGAGACTGGCTGAAGAACTCCACCGGACCGGGACGGCCAGTCATACGCGGGCGAGCCCAAGCTGCCGGTGAATCCGGTGCTGGAGAACGTAACAGACGATCAGCCAGGCATTTCCGAGGGTTGCGATGATCCACAGGAACAGGTCAATCCTCCCGGCGAGCGCACAAATGACAAGCAGCGTCCTATTCGTTGTCGGTCCCAGCACACTCCACAGCCTGATCATCAGGTGATTTTTCTTCCTGTAACTTCCGGGCTGGAGTTCACGCCGTGCCGTTCCGATGGCCGACGGCTGTTGAAGCGCCAGATAATGGAGGTACAATTTCAGGAAAACAATTCGCACTCCGCGACCGCCCTCCTCACGCATGCGGTGAAGTTCCCGTGTAAACTGCTCGACTTCCTGGCCGGGTCCGGGTTTGGCGGCATCAGTCCGCACGGTCGAGATGAATTCACTTTGATAGCGATCGAACATCACTGCATGGAGAGCGCTGCTTGCGCCGCTCAGGACCACAAGCCACCAGAGCGAATGGCCCGATAGCGCCAACCCCAGGCCCAGGCCGATGAAAATTGCGGTGCTGGAGAAATAGTCAGCCACTCCATCGATGACGCGTCCGAGGAAGGTGCCGCTTTGTTGCAAGCGCGCAAGCTGACCGTCGCTGCAATCGAGGACATTCGCGACCGCATACCATATCGCACCGGCCATAACCGAAGACGAGGTGCCGAGCGAAAAATACCACGCCGCTACGAACCCGCTGATCATGGAGAGCACGGTGACTTGATTCGGCGTTATGGGAAGCCGGTAGATCGCCTTAACGAACACGAATGCAAGTGGCCGATAGAAAATGAGATCCAGGAATTCCTCTGCCTCGGGCATTTTCAGCGAGCGTTTGTATTCCTCAATCAGCATCCAGCCTCGTGCGTTCGACGATGGCGTCGACAATAATTCTTGCATCCTCGATCGGTTTTGTCGAGAAAGGATAGGTAAAACGCTCTGAAATCTTCGTCGTCAGTCGTTCTGCTGCTTCACGCACCTCCCGGGGAAAACCCGTGTCCTCTCTCAGACGCTCCAACCGGCTCATCGCATCGACACCCCACCCATCCTGAGGGAGCCGGGAAAGAAACCAGCTAATTGCATGCCCCACAGCACGGCGGGCACAAACGCGTACTTTCCCATGGTTACCGGCTCTTTGGGCTTCGCCGGCCGCCGCGAATTCCTTTTCCACTTGATCGAAGTATTGTTCTCTGGCAGCCATTGGATTACAATTTCACAGACACCACGGTCACATCATCCGTCCGGAATAACAGCGGGAGGTGACCTGCAGTTGCATAGGCGGCAGTGCGTGCGTCCGCGTCCAACAAAAGGTAGGCAAGCGTTACGAACATGTTTCGCTCCGAAACCTGGTAGATTGTCCTGTTCAGATTCTCGAGAACCATCGCTGGAGAAGCAACGTGCATGTGCTGGGATCGAAGTGCGCTCTTTGTCATTGCAGAGAGTATGCCCGAGCCGACGCCGTGCCCGGCGACGTCCGCAACGGCAACCACGAGCCTGTGATCCGAGAGCGCCACGATGTCGAAATAATCCCCTCCAACCTCGGTCGCAGAAGCAGTCATCCCCGCGACGCGGCACCATGAGTTTTCAAACGTCGTACATGGAATCAGCGATTGCTGGATTTTCCGGGCAATATTGATTTCTGTTT
>DASYTP010000083.1:0-3945 GCA_036002145.1 Bacteroidota bacterium
GTAAAATTGCTCGTTTCAAGTCGGAAATTAAGAATATTGCAGAATTACCATACCTACAGGATAGGGCTCCCCATGTGTAATATATTTGACCTACCTCTCACATCCAAGCTCTTTCTCAAATATAACGGGAAAATCGAGTAACCTTGTTCGAATATCGTCAAAAATGACGATTATTCAGAGGTTTTTGCTCGCTTTTCGATTTCAGCTATCTTTTCTACCCGCTTGAGATGTCTCCCGCCACCGAAATTTGTTTCGAGCCAAACCTTTACAATCGCTTTTGCAAGCTCAACTCCCAGTATACGCCCTCCAAGCGTAAGGACGTTGGCATCGTTATGTTCTCTGCTGCTGCGGGCGGAGAACTCATCCGAGCAACACGCAGCACGGATCCCGCCGACCTTATTTGCGACTATCGCCGAGGCAATGCCGACTGCATCGATCATTATACCTTTGCCGGCGTGACCGAGAGAAACAGTTCTTGCCACAGCGTAGGCGAAGTCGGGATAGTCGCATGCCTCCTCCGAGTAGGTACCCAGATCGATGATCTTGTATCCCGCAGTCTGAAGGATCGGCTTTAACAGTTCCTTCAGTTGAAAGCCGCCGTGATCGCTCCCGATGGCAATCGATTCGCCGGACTGACGTCCTCCGCTCCCGGTAGCACCGGCCGGGGGAGTGGCGGAAGGCGCCTCGGCCGCCCTTAACTGAATCTTCACTCCGAGTTGTCGTGCGCGATCACGGGCCGCGTCGGTGACGATGGCATTCCGGTCGACGAGAACCAGCTTCTCACCGCGCCTCGAAGCCTCAAGTATTGTTTGTTCAACTATCAGTTTTTTCATCGTCGGCTTCCGCAGTGCTATCGGATCCTCACCGTATCACCAAGCTCGAGAACTTGCACACGGACTCTCGCTGTCCCGGTGCCAATCATCTCGATCGCTTTTGCCGCCGCCAGCGAGAGGTCGATGATCCGGTCGCCCTTGAACGGACCACGATCGTTGATCCTTACCACGATCGCCTTACCGCTTTCAATGTTCGTCACCTGCACCCTGGTATTGAAGGGAAGCGTCTGATGTGCAGCCGTAAAATCATTCATATCATACACCTCACCGTTGGACGTTTTCCGTCCATTGAATTCGTCTGCATAGTACGAGGCAATTCCCTCCTCGGCCATCGCGAACGAGCCGCCGGTTGAGGAGGTCGGCGGGGTCGCACGGGATTCGCGCGACATCGTAAACCGGGGCGAAGACACGCAGCCGATCTCCACCAGACAGACGGCAGTAACGAGTATGCCATGCCAACCGGTATTTTTCATAACAGTTCATTCATTTGTTTGCGCCGGAGATAATCTACGATCTCTTTCACCTCCTGCGACATGCCCTGTTTGCACACCAGTACTGCGTCGTCAGTGGCGATGATGATCAAATCCTCGACACCGATCGTCGATACAAACTTATTTCCGGCATAAACGAGCGTATTTCGTGTTTCCTGCAGCAGCGTTTTGCCGGTGACAGAATTACCACTCTCATCCTTGCCGGAAACGCGGTAGACTTCATCCCACGAGCCGACGTCACTCCATCCGAAATTTCCCTTGATCAGAAGCACGTCACGCGCTTTTTCCATGACCCCGTAATCTATTGAGATGCTCCGCATTATTCGGTAGGCTGTCCCGAGCACCTGATCGAATTTTTCAGTCCCTATCGCGCCGTCAATTTTCACAAGCTCTTCGTTCATCTCCGGCAGGAGCAGTTCAATTTCCCGCAGAATGGCATCCGCCCGCCAGATGAACATGCCGCTGTTCCAGAAAAAATCTCCGCTGGCCAGGAACTGTCGTGCTGTGGAGAGATTGGGCTTCTCTGCGAAAGTCTTCACCCGGTGGACGCCTTTCGAAAGATACGGATTGTCCTTGTCCCGTTCTTCATCCATCACCTGGATATACCCGTATCCCGTCTCGGGTCTCGTCGGCTGGATTCCCACAGTGATAAGCTTCCCGGATTCATAAGCAACCCAGATCGCGAGGCGGAGGACACGGCGGAATTCCTCCTCGTTCTGCAGGATGTGGTCCGACGGCAACACCACCATCACCGCTTCGGGATTATTCTGGCGGACGAAAAGCGACGCGAGCCCGATGCAGGCCGCAGTATTCCGACCGAATGGCTCAATGATGAGGTTCGATGCGGGGAGTTGAGGAAGCTGCTTCGCTACAAGTGGCTTCTGGACTTTATTGGTCACGATCAGAATATTCTTCGGCTCGATAAGATCGCTGATTCGTTTCACGGTGCTCTGAATCATCGTATCTTTCCCGGTAATCTCCAGCAGTTGCTTGGGAGACTTCTCCCGGCTGCGGGGCCAGAAGCGCGATCCCACTCCCCCAGCCATGATCACCGCGTAAACGTCAGGCATGATTCACCGGCATTTCGTCAACCAATGTAGACTCTCGGTACACGGGGAAGAATTCCCGTCAATACTTCATAGGGGATCGTTGCCAGTTTTTCGGAAATTTCCCACGCTGAAATTTCCTCTCCACCCTGGGATCCGATCAGTACGACTTCGTCTCCGAGAGATATTCCGGAATTCAACCCGACATCCACCATGAGGTGATCCATGCAGATTGTTCCGACAGCCGGGAACCTTCCTCCCCTGATCAATACTTCGGTCTGGTTTGTCAGCCGCCGGCTGTAGCCATCCCCGTAACCGATCGGGACTGTGGCGATTCTCGTCGCAGTGGTCGTGAAATACTTCCTTCCATAACTGATGCTCGTTCCAGGGGGAACATCCTTGAGGTAGATGACTTCCGATCTAAGGGAGAGGACGGGACGCAGGCCGGCCGCCGGCGAAAGCTCGCGGGAGGGAGAATAGCCGTAGATCATTATCCCGGGCCTCACCATCGTGTAGTATGATTCAGGAAGATTAAGGATGGCTCCGCTGTTGGCAATATGCTTATGTCTGATTTCGATTCCTGAGTTCTCAATCCCATCTAATACTTTGTCAAACCGTTCCAGCTGACGACGGGCGAAGGAGGTCTCAGGATCTTCCGATGTGGCAAGATGGCTGTAGATGCCGACGACGTCGAGATGATTGAGATGGCAAGCGAACTCCACGAACGGCAGGGCGTTTTCAGCCCGGACTCCTATTCGCTCCATACCGGTATCGATTTTGAGGTGGACGCGCGCCTTCATTCCTCCATGTTGCCGTGCGGCTGCATCCACTTGTTGCGCGCCATCGATCGAGGAGACGGTTATATCCAGGTTGTGCTGAAGGAATTGATCGATCTGACTTGCCGAGACGCCGCCGAGGACCAGCACGGGAGACGTTATTCCCGCCCGCCTCAGATCAATGCCTTCTTCCAGCAGGCCTACGCCAAGATGATCGCATCCAAAACGAATGAGGGCCCGCGCGAGATCGATCATGCCGTGGCCGTAGGCGTTTGCCTTGACAATGCCCATGATGCTCACATCAGGCCCGACGCGATTTCTGACGCCGTTGAAGTTGTATTCCAGTGCCTTCAAGTCTATCTCAGCGCGGGTGCGTCGCATCAATCATTGGACCGTTTCGGATCAGCGGAAAAAATTTACTCTTACTCTCATCCGTGCTCAGATATCTTGAGGCGATTCAGGGCCCGGGCCAGGGCAACGCGCGCGCGCTCAACGTCAATCCCGGACGACCGGCCGGCGAGGCGTTGTGCTGCACGTTCTTTCGCGGCCACGGCACGAGCGGGATCGATTTCATCGGCACGCTCCGCGGTTTCCGCAAGCATCGTCACATTATTTTTCAAAACGTCGACGAATCCGCCGCTCGTCGCATACCGTATCTCATTGTCAAGGAGATCCCGCATCTTGACCTCCCCGATGCCGATCGCTGCCAATAAGGGGGCGTGGTTGAAGAGCACCTGGAAGCTTCCCACGACTCCGGGCGCCGTGAACGTCTGCACGTCGCCGGTGAACACCACCTTCT
>DASYTP010000084.1:0-4475 GCA_036002145.1 Bacteroidota bacterium
GACATCGTATCCTCGATCCCCCAGGCCGGCCTGGAACGAATCGAGAATATCTTTCTGATCGTCAACCAACAGTATTACCGGTTTCTTCATTCTCACAAACCTTCGATGATTTTAGCCAGTTCCAGCATGAAAGTAGCACGATTTTGCAAGAAAGTCAAGCCTCACTTGCCGAAGATCATCTTTCGGCTTTCGGTGAAATAAGGCGTGACCAATTTGTAAAAATACACCCCTGACGACAGATCCTGAGCGTTGAACGCAATGGAGTAGTTCCCCGGCGGGAGGGCCTCTCCGTTGAGCAAGGTTTTCACCTCCTCACCGAGAATACCATACAGTTTCAGAGAAACCGACGTAGCTCTTGCGAGCGAAAAATCAATTTTCGTTCGAGGGTTGAAAGGATTGGGATAATTTTGTAGAAGTTTGAATGATCCTGCAAGCCCATGTTCATTAGTTACGCCAAACGGAGCGTATGAATGGAATTGAAATGTATCGACGCTCGAAACTTCCGTGAATTCGTCACGGACTGTTACGAACCAGGTATAATCGCCTTCCTCCAACCAATAGGAATATTGGTTCATCAGTGTTGTGTCGGTGGTCGAAATAACAGTATCAATTCCCGTGCCTTGAAGATGTAATTCATAATAATGTGGATCGTCGACTTGTTTTGCCGCCGAAGTCCATCGGAAGTAGAATCCTCCGGACGCAGGGACACTGTCCTGCGGTTCAAGCAATCGTACACGGCTGCGCGCCTTCAGACTATCGAACCGGAACAAATACATGCCGGTCTGCATGTCGGAGGCGATGATTCTTCCCGAAGGAAAATATGGGAACACCGCCCAGCATCCTGCGTACTGACCGGGTACAGAATCAATCGGGGGTTGGTACGTGTCGTAGAAACCGACTTCCACGGGATTCGTGGGGTCGTGCACATCGAGCACACGCGCACCTGCTTTGTAATGGGATGCGTATAAGTACTGTCCTCTTCCATAGACGTTATGGATACTCGTTGTAGGATCGGCAGACCATTCTGCAACTTTCACGGAATTCGGCAGGCTATCCATCGCCCACACTTTCAGATCATGTGTCGTACCGATTTCGTCCGCAGTGAAAGCGTACATGCCATCAACCGAAATCCAGGAATTATGTGTACCGCTCCCTGCATACACAATCTTGCCCAGAGTAACAGGGTTCGCCTTATCACTGACATCTGCAATATACAGTCCGCCGCCCGAATAAATCGCTGCGCCGTAAAGTGTATCATTCCTGACATACGTGTCGTGTAGATACGTCGGTTCGTACGTCCCGACAAACTCCGGATTCACCGGATCGCTCTTCACAGAAAAGATGACCGTTCCTCCGGGAGCATAGTGTGAACTGCCGTTACAATATAAGTAACCGTCAGAGTATGTGAGTGTATGTGAAGTGCTCACCGCTCCGAGCGACGTATCGGCGTAGAGGAATGTCTTCACGAGAATCACGGTATCGGGGAGCTGCGAGAGATCCACTATTTGCATTCCGATGAATTCCCCGCCCGTGGGGTAATCGTAGACGATGTACCCGAAATTCTTGTGCGTTTTTATTTCGCGGTAACAGTATCCTGACGTTGGACCGGGAATAAACTGCACTTCCCTCATCGTGTCGGAGTTGAGATCGATAACCGCCATGCCTGTATATGTGCTGATGAACCCGTACTCCCTGCCATCCGGAGTGACGTAACCCCAGCAACTCGAGTAAGACGTTCTCTGCGGAGAAGTTCCGTGGGGTGTATCCAGATGACCCAACAGGGTTACGCCGTTGGTTTGCGCGAACAGGGAGCGTGAAAAACATGAGGCCAACATGATGGAGCAGCAGACCAGACGAAGAATGGATGATTTCATATGAGCAATCAAGATGTGAGAGCTTCACGAATATGAAAAAAATAGTTGCGCGAAGCAAACAGGCTTAGTGGACAGTTCGTAGTTCGTAGTTGGTGGATTCTCGCAGTTCCGAAGGATCCCGCGGGGGAGGTTGATAACTATGAAATGCTGATAGGCCTGGCTCGAATGGGTGCCTGCTGATGAATCACGCACCTGGCACGTGGCAAGCGCGATCCTGGGGTCAGGCTCTACTGCCCGGTATTAAGAACATTTAGCGTGGCAACATAGTCTGACTTGCTAAACGCTGTGTCTGATCGAGGGTAAGGATCAAGCTGGAGCAAAGTGATACGGAAGCCCATGGTATCAATGCTGGTGTGTCCCCACGTGTCTTCCTTCTGGTGTGCTGTCATCGAAATAAGTTTACAAAGCCTTGAGGCCGCTCCTATGGAGCTATGCAAATTTGGGGATAATTTCATTACTACGAACAGGTCGTCCCCGCCTGACCGACCCGTCCGAACGGCATGGCCGGGCGGGCTGGCGTCGTTCAGTCGGGCAGGCCTCCGGGACTTATTCAAGTTACTTACGGACCACGACACTAGATGCGTTCATCGATTTGCGGAAAAATGCAGTGGCAGTGCGATCCGACCTTCAGGATGCAGACCTAGATTGTGGCCTAACCACTGACATAGCAGTACGCAGTTTCTGGTCAGCGAGAGTCACCCAGAACGTCTGAGAAACTCACATAAAGTTGGAGGGATGGAAGATATGCCGATTTTCCAGTTCCTAACGAAAATGGCTGCTCAGGATCAACACTCGGCGAATTCGGATCGTCGCAACCAAAGGTCAGGCACAAAAAGAGCAAAGGAATTGCGCTCAGTCTTACGAACCGCCGCACAACTTTCCTCTCACTTCAGCAAAACGAGTGTTTTGATTTCGAGGAACGGACCCGCCTGCAATCGATAGAAGTAAACACCATTGGGAAACGGACTCCCGTCCCACTGGACGGAGTGGGCTCCTGCTGGAAGCCGTTCACCTAACACAGTGCTGATTTCCTCTCCCAAGATGTTGAAGACTTTAAGTGTAACGAAGGAAGACTTCGGTATCGCAAACCGTATCGTTGTTGTTGGGTTGAACGGGTTTGGATAATTATTCTCCAGCACATAATCTTCCGGGATTCCGGCTGGATCCGTGGTTCCAGCGACTGTGGAGACTTCAATCCACATTGTGTCCGATGTCCAATATCCGCCAACTTTTCCAATGACCGCGTGCCTGCCGGGCGCTAATGGCGGAAGTGCCGAACCGGGAAACGGATAGGGATCAAAGTAGTCACTCCCCCACATCGTCGAACCATGAGACGGAACGATTCGCGAGGTGAATGCCTGGCACCAGGCCCCTCGTCCTGCCCAGCTGAGGGAGTCTATTTCGTAATCCGCCTGAAGGCAAGACGAAAAATAAATGGTGTCGTCTTCACCGCCATTATTTACTGCTTTGACGGTAACGTAGACGTTGTCACCATAACGATAAACCGGCTTGTCGGCGGAGATGGAAAAATTCAGCTGTGGAAAAGTATCGGTCACATTCAACAGTACGAGGCCCAGGATGAACAAACGTTTCATCGGTTTGTCTTCACTCTATTGACCGTCTGCAGCATCCAAAATCGCGCCTCGACATCCCGATAATATGTTCGGTCTGTACTCAGCGGTCAGCCTCTCCGTCCAATGCAATATTGACTTCAATGGGAAACTCGAATGCTATCTGGACGCCGGAGGTATCCTTCTGCTGATATCCCCGTGCGATCGCTTGCAGAGTATAGGAGCCGTCGGGTACGCCGTAGATGTGGAACTTGCCTTCGTTATCTGAATACGCTCCACGCCTCGTCCCCTGCACAAGGACGACCGCGCCGACGATTGCCCGCCCGTGCTCGTCGGAGACCTTGCCTTCTATCGTCAATTTGCGGGATCGGGTGGACGGTTCAACATATAACGCGAGTGGTAATTCACCCGGTGGGAGAGAAGAGGATAATTGTGCAAGGATCGATTCCTTATTCGTCGCAATATCTTTCAGCGAGATAGAGCCGGAGTTCAGTTGAAAACTCACCTGGGTCGTAAATCCGGGGATGATTTTCACGTCATTGATCACCTTCTGCTGATAGCCCATTCCCCTCACCTGCAAGGCGTACGTCTGCGTCGCCAATCCAAAAAACTCAAATAACCCCTCATTATTGGTCAACGCGCCCCGGGTGGTTCCAACGAGCTCCACGGTCATCCCGATGACCGGATTGCCCCGGTCGTCCGTCACGGAACCGATAATCCTTCCCGCGCTCGATGGCCGGAGGGGTGTTGGCGCCAATTGCAGACCTTGCTGAAGTCGCTGTTCCAGTGTTTCGCTGCTGCTCGCCACAAGCTGGTTTGACTCTGGAGGTGTGGGTTTGCTATTCTCCGTTATCACCTTTGCTCCGCCCGTCGCGACGGCGGGCTCATCCGAATCATCCGTGGCGGATTCCGGGTCACCTCCACCATCAGGTATCTGGACAATGTTCGCCGGGGGCGGAAGTGTACGGGCCTCGGGCGGGGGTTGGATCTCGAGTTGCCGCGTAGATACGACTTGTTGTTGTTCGGGATT
>DASYTP010000085.1:0-5861 GCA_036002145.1 Bacteroidota bacterium
ACAAAGAAAAATACCATAAAACGTACTTCATTATAGTGAACAGTATCATTACGATCTCACAAGACAGCAGGCGGCACAGATTCTTGAGAATGTCGAGCGAGATCTTGAAGAGGCAATGGTTGCGGCCGGCTGGGATGTCATCGAGTCCGCCCTCATGGAATTGGAACGAAAACCTGAATCTTGTCCGAAGGACTCCTTCGGAGATACCAGAATCCTGAAACCTAAAACCTGAAACCTCACCTCCCCCCATCCCGAAACTCAAAACTCGAAACGCTCGTTCTGTTATCAGACCGCATGTCCAGAAGAATCGCCACATATGTTCTCCTCGTCTTTCTCCTCCGCTCCTCCGCTCCCTCTCAGTTCTTCTACTTCGGTCGTAATAAAGTCCAGTATACGGCATTCGACTGGCACGTCTTGAAGACCGATCACTTCGACATCTATTATTATCCCGAGATGAAAGATCTTGCGGAGCGGGGCGCCTTCATGGCGGAGGAGAGCTACAGAACGCTGGAAGAGAAATTCAACCACAACGTCTCGAACCGGATCCCTTTGATCTTCTACAGCTCGCATCTCCATTTTCAACAGACAAACACCACCCCCGGTTTTGTGCCCGAAGGCGTCGGCGGCTTCTTCGAGTTCCTCAAAGGGCGCGTTGTCATCCCTTACGACGGTTCGATGTGGAATTTCCGGCACGTCATCCGGCATGAGCTTGTCCACGTCTTCATGCACAGCAAAATCAATCGCGTGTTGCTTGATCATCGCATCGCGCAGGATCACCTTCCGCCGCTGTGGTTTGTTGAAGGACTCGCGGAATACTGGTCGACCCACTGGGACGGGCAGGCGGAGATGGTCTTACGCGACGCAGTCGTGAGCAACTACCTGGTGCCGCTGAGCGACCTGGAAAGAATCTTCGGCACCTACCTCATGTATAAAGAGGGGCAAAACATCCTTCAATTTGCCGCCGAGCGTTTTGGTCCGGAGAAAATACTGCTGTTCATGGAAAATTTTTGGAAATCGGGCTCGTTCGAGGATGTTTTCAAGCTTACCCTCGACCGGAGCTATCAGCAATTCGATGAAGAATGGACCTACGCGTTGAAAAAGAAATACTATCCACTTCTTGCATCGCTCGACCAGCCGAGCGGCGTGTCGAAGCCGCTTGTCACCGAAGGGTTCAATTCGAAACCGGTCTACTATCGCAACGGTGACAGGAAGGAAATCTATTTCATAGGGAATCATTCGGGATATACAAGCATCTATCGTGCGACCATCGACAGTGGCAGCCGTATGAAGACGGAGCTCGTCCTGGAAGGCGAAAAGACCGATGAGTTCGAGGCATTCCATCTGTTCCAGAGTAAACTCGATATCTCCGTGAAAGGGATTCTCGCCTTCATCACGAAGAGCGGAGAGAACGATGCATTGCATCTCTACGATATCAAGAATGAGAAGGTCGTTGAAACGAACCGTTTCAAGGATCTCGTCGTACTCGGTTCCCCCTCATGGTCGCCCGACGGGGAACGCATCGTCTTTTCTTCCGTTGATAAATCGGGCAACAACGATCTGTATATCTGGGATACCGGGCATCGGACGCTGGAGCGATTGACGAACGATATCTACGACGAGCGCGACCCGTCGTGGTCGCCCCGCGGCGACAAGATCGTCTTCAGTTCCGACCGGACGCCGTACGGCGAACACGGCAAGTACAATTTATTCTTGTTCGATCTGAACAGCCGGGACCTCCGGTATCTCACCTACGGCGACGAAAGCTACCATTCGCCGCAGTGGTCGCCCGACGGAACCCGGTTGCTCTTCACATCGGATATTGACGGGGCGCGTAACGTGTGGATGATGAATTTCGATACTTCACAGTACGCCGCATCCCGGATGCGGAAGATTACACAATTTACGACGGCCGCATTCGATCCGTCCTGGGCCGACAGCACGTTGATTTTCGTCGCATTCGAAAATTTCAGTTTCCAGATTCGTGCCGTCCCGGATGTGATGGAAGTGTACGACTCATCGAAAACAATCCGTCCGCTCGATGCCAGCGTCGATGAAAAACCCTGGAAACCGCATTCAATCGCCGGGACATCCGAGGTGAATTCGCTTCGATACACCGGCGAGTACAGCCTCGATATCGCGCAAAGCCAGATCGCGACCGACCCGGTCTTCGGGACCTCCGGAGGCGCGTTCCTCGCGCTCAGCGATCTGTTGGGGAATGAGCAGTACTATTTCCTTGTCTATAATACGGCGCAGACAACGGACGAGCTCCTCTCCAGCTTCAACATTGCCGTTTCTCGCATCTCGCTGCAGCAACGGACGAATTTTGCCTATGGCGTGTATCGCTTCAGCGGGCGACGGTACGATCTTTCGGATCCCGATGAGTTCTTCTTTGAACGCGTGTTCGGCGGGTATTTCACCCTGAGCTATCCGTTGTCGAAGTTCAGGAGGATTGCGGTTGCGACGAGCCTCAGTAACTCCGAGAAGGATGCAACCATCTCGGATCTATCGGAGGCAAGCGCATCGACGATCGACCGGTCGAGGAGGGCGCTGTTTCTTTCCAACACGCTCTCGTTTACGCACGACAACTCACTGTGGGGACCGAGCGGGCCACTCGACGGGAACAGGTTCAACATCAGCCTCGCTTACACGTCGGATATTCAATACTCCAATGCAAGTTACTATTCGGTCATCTTCGATTACCGGCACTACTTCCGCATAGCGCAGCGGTCGGCATTAGCATCCCGACTCTGGTTATTCTATAATGATGGCAAGGAAGCGCGCCGGTTCGTCATGGGGGGAAGCTGGGACTTGCGCGGGTTCCCCCGGTTCTCGCTCAGGGGCAAGAAACTGTGGCTGGTCAGCAACGAGCTGCGCTTTCCATTTCTTGATCAACTTGGTTTCCGGTTTCCTTTCGGCGGTGTGTCGTTTGTAGGATTCCGCGGAGCGCTCTTCTTCGACGTCGGCAACGCATGGGACGATGAATACACGGAAACGCTCGGCAGCCTCGGCGGGGGGCTTCGCTTCAATCTGGCAGGCGTGCTGGTGCTGCGGTATGATATTGGCAAGCGCATCGAGCGGAATTTCACCAGGATCCAAGACGGCCTTTTTCATCAATTTTTCTTCGGGTACGATTTCTAAGATATGCCGCTCCATATCCTTATCTTGATGCTCGCAGTCTGCGCAGCGTTGCAATCGTGTACCCCCAACAAACTGGAACGAGGGTTTCGTCCGGGTGCGGACGACTGGAGGATGTACGGCGGTCGGATGGAGCGGACGAACGCCGGCGGGACCGCCGTCCAGCCACCACTGTTGAAGGCGTGGGAGTACGGCGCAGGCGCCGGATTCAGCTGCTATTCCGCGGCCATCGTCGACAGCACAGTTGTGGTCGGGACCTTGCAGGGAGAGGTGCATTTCATAGATGTCGGTACGGGTCACGGACTCGGTTCGCACGATTTCGGGTCTGCAATTGTGGGTACGCCGGTTGTCGACAAACAATTCATCTTTGTCGCTCTCGCCCACGATGAGGAAAGCCTTGTCGCTTACAATGTGACACTCGGGGACATCGAGTGGAAGGCAAAAATTGGAGACATCGAGTCGTCTCCGCTTCTCGTCGACGACAGGCTTTACGTTGCGTCGGTGAATGGGAAACTTTTTTGTTTGAACAAGGTGACGGGGCAGACAATCTGGACGTTTGCTATCGCCCCGTCGCGTCAGATGAGCGCGATTCATTCATCCCCGGCAAGCGATGGAAACGCGGTTTTCTTCGGATGTGATAATGGCGATCTCTATGCCGTCGGCCTCGAAGACGGCAAGCTCCGCTGGCGGGGGCGCACCGGAGGATCTATCATGGCTTCACCGTCTCTCAGCGGGGGTACGGTGTACGTCGGCTCGCTGGATCGTGCCGTGCATGCGTTTGATGCGGCGACCGGCCGGCAGCTATGGAAACGATCACTGGGTGCAAACATCTTTTCATCGCAAGCCGTCGATGATCGTCATGTGTACATCGGGACGGCAGGTCGGACATTGTATTGTCTGAACAAGGACGACGGTTCGATAGTGTGGACCTTCACGGCAAAAGGGGGCTTCAGTGCGTCTCCGCTCCTCTCGGGAGATGTCCTGTACGCCGGTTGCCTCGATCGAACACTCTATGCCTTTAATGCTTACACCGGGGAAGTGCTGTGGCAGTTCAAATCGACGGGCCGGATCAAGTCGACGCCTGTTGCGTGGAAGCAGCGGCTTGTCGTGCTTGCTGAGGATGATAACGTAATGGCATTCAAACCGGAGGCAGCTCCATGAGACGCTGGATCTGCCTGCTCGGCTCCCTTGTTGTGTCCGCCGGCATGTCGAGTGCCGAACCGGTCACGGACGATTCGAGCCGCTCACCCGCGCAGGATGCTCTCCTTTCGGTGCAATCGAATGTTGCCGGCGTGAAAGTCTTTGTGGACACACTGCTGCTTGGAGAGACCCCGGTCGAAGACGCACGCGTTACGGCGGGGGAGCACATTCTACACTTCGTGCATCCCGATTCGAAGAACTGGCTCCTGCCGGCCATTGTCGAAACCCTGGTTGTTGCTCCCTCCGATCACATCGTTCGCACGGCGACATTTCCAACCGTCTATCACATCATATCCAATCCGTACGGCGCTGAAGTCTACTACAACGATTCCGTTATCGGACAGACGCCGCTGATATTTGCGGCCGTTACGGAGAGGGGCGTCGTGACGTTGCGCCATGGCGGGTACGACGATCAGATTCTTCCGCTGCCTGATGGCGGCGGTCTGCTCCATGCGACGCTGCCCTCGCGGATTGGCGAGGCGCCGTCTCCCCTATTAAATGGAGAGGAAGTAAAAAGCCTGACTCCCGTCTACCTGGCAACGGGCACGGCAATCTTTAGTGGAGCTCTCGCAGCCTATTTTAAGATCAAAGCGGATGGATACTACAACGATTACAAGAAATCGGGGGATACTGGAGCACTCGATCGCGTACGGCGGCTCGACACCCTCTCCGGTGTCACGCTGCTGACAAGCGAGGTGAGCTTGTTCGTATTATCGTATTTGTTGCTTTCGCGTTGACGTCTGAAATAGCGGGTTAAAGACTTGACTTTCAGCCGTATCGGAGCTATATTATTTGACTAAATTCAGCTTGGTTTAGAGTTTAACGATCAAACACTTATTTGAGCGAATGCCGATATGAATCTTCCGAATGTAGCGCAAAAACCAGGGCCGTCTGACCTCGGCGAAGCTATGGAATTCATCCGAAATGTCCCTTTCTTCAATGAAATTGAGAGTAGCGAGCTCGCCAAAGTCGTTCGTGTCGGAGTTCGGAAGAAATATAAGAAGGGCAGCATCATCCTCCTCGAAGAAGAGACGGGGGCGGCTCTGTTTGTCATCATTGCGGGTAAGGTAAAGATCGTTCGGACAGACGACGATGGCCGGGAAGTGATTCTCTCAATCCTGGGAGAGAATGATTTCTTCGGGGAGATGTCCATCCTTGACGGGCTCGCCCGGTCGGCGAGCGTTGTCGCCATTACGAAGGCCGAACTCTTCATGATTCACCGGCGCGACTTTCTCAACCTGATGCAGGATTATCCTTCCGTGGCAATTTCGCTCTTGAAAGAGCTGACCATGCGACTCCGCAAAGCCGATGCCCAGATTAAGAGCCTCTCCTTGAAAGATGCAGCTGGGAGAGTTGCCAACGTGATTCTCCAACTTGCCGACGACATCGGCACGATTCGTAAAGGTCGCGTGGAGATCGATGAGCTGCCGTTGCAGCAGGATCTCGCAAACATGGCAGGCACCTCGCGGGAGACGATCTCACGAGTCGTGCACATGTTTATCAAGAAGGGTCACGTTGAGCTGCAG
>DASYTP010000086.1:0-10606 GCA_036002145.1 Bacteroidota bacterium
TGTAGTGAATCGTGGTCACTGGGTTGAACGGATTGGGGAAGTTCCCCTTAAGCGCGAACGCAGCCCCGGGCGTGGAAGCGGGAGTTTCCGCAACATCATACCTTTGTGCCACGGGCGGCGTCCCGAATGACGTCGCGGCATTCCACGTCGCCCATCGGTTGGATGAGTTAGCCCATCCGGCATACATCCACACATCACCGGCGTCGACGGGGTCATTCGCGATTGCATTGTAATCTCCCCAGCGGCCCGAGGTATTCGTCGAGATGCCGGCCTTCACCAGATTGCTTGCCTGGATAGCTCCATCGGTCAGCAGCATACCCGTTCTGTACATCGATGCGTATTCGGTTTTGCTCGAACGGGAGAACGACAAGTACATGTTCTCCGAGCCGTCGCTCGTCACCGCAGGATAATACATCTCGATGCCGGTGGCAGTGTACGTAATATCCTTGTTGACGATTCCAGTGCTGCCGATCTTCAGGTAACGGAGCGCGGAGCGTTGACTTTTTCGGTTCGTGCCCTGTTTCTCGCTGAATCCGTTATAAACAAATCCGTTGCGCCAGACAACGTCCTGTGTCCTGCAGTCGCCCGTCGCAACAAGCTGACCTGTCCCGGGCTGTTTTGCATCAGGAGGCACAGTATAGTTGCCGATGCTCACGGTCGCGACTCGCGTCAGTGTCGGCGACGCGGGCGCGTTGTCGATGCGCCACAGCGTAACACTGCTGCCACCCCCTGCGCGGGTATTCAGAAGGTACTCCGACGCGGAAGCACTCAGGCAGCGCGCGGGCTTCACGGTAAACGCCGACGTACCGTCGGCATTTCGAAGATTGACGAAGTCCGTGTACGAGGCTGCTGCGCCCGAGTACAACTGTGCCTTGCTCAGGACTCTGACTTTGGAATACTGATAAGAATTTCCGCTGATCGTATATTGATTCGCATTGATATAAATCGCGTTATCATCGTAACCAAGTCCCGGATAATCTCCCCAGTTGCCGGTGAGAGTCGTGCCATCGAGACGCCAGTCGAATGCATAGTTCCACCAGGCTCCTGTCGGATTCGAAGTTTGTGAGACTGAAACGAACATTTTCGCCAGGCCGTTCCCGACCGACGTCGCGAGGATCACGAAGTGACCGGAGGCGTTATCGTAGACGCATTTTGGATCGAAGGGTGTTCCTGATGAAGTTCCCCACCATGTTGCAAATTGAGTCGTACTCACGTTGACCCCGGCGCGAGTATAGACAGCCCACTGCGCGTTGGTCATATCTACGATATGTGTGGGACCGGCAGCCATGGCGCCGTCGTACGGTATCCAACCATTCTGTGCCATGCCGTTAAAGTTTGTTCCCTGGCTCGGGGCAAGTGCGCCGCCGCCGACATTCGCGTCGAATTGGATCTCACGCCCGCCAAGCCGGACGGCGTTGTGTTCTGCTTTTTTCAGATTGTCGATGTGTTCTTTCGGAACGTCATATCTCAGCGGAACGTCGAAAAATCTACCGGATGCAACCGAAGGACCTGTTGGATGGAGCGATGGCCTGGCGACGCTCGGCATAACCGAGTGCGTCGAGCTTACCCCACGCATCGTCTCTCCGCCGCCATTGATCGCAGCGATTCCAGAAAGAGAAACGAGGATGAGAAGCACGACAACTAGTGAAAATTGCTTCATGAGATTACCCTTCCGAGTTAGTGATGGATGACAGAGTTTTCAGAGTACTACGAGGTCACACCGCTTCATGACCTCTCTTGCTCGAACCTCCATAAAAAACGATTACTTATATAGTGAATATTCTTTCGAATGTCAAGAGACCCACGTCACATTCAATGACGTGGATCAGTCGGAAGGATCGCGGAATCAGCCCTATTTCGACCCAATTTGTGGGATACTTCGAATGTCTTCGAGAACTGCGATTTGTTTTGAGGGAACGGAAGGGAAAATCCTCAGATAAAAATGACCATCCTCAGCCTCTTCGGCAAAAAGCTCGATTTCCGAGGTGCGATTCTGCTCTTCGGAGACCAATCTCGCAATCTGCTCTACCACCACTGCGGTCATTTGAATTCCCAGGTATGGACTCATTTCCGGTCGATAGGAACGATGTATTAGCGGAATCAGGAGGTTTGGCGGATCAAGTTCTTCCCCTGCGACAGACGCCAGTCCGCCGAATCTTAAATAAGTCTTTGCCGGTGAATAGTCAAAATCGCCGGCTCCTCTCCATTGATACGGTGAAATCTCAGAGGTCACTCCGCTATGGGAAATTGAAATGTCCCTGCGATTCAACCGGATCCGGTGGGTCTGGAGCGGCTCAACCAGATCCTCGTCGATTTCCAGTGCGTTGGATGAATCGTGACGGGCGTGTTCATTCACCAAAAGGACCGAAGATAAATCCGACGAGTTATAGCTGACAAGGTTGGCAACCCCGAGGCGAGTTTTCGCGTCTCCGGTAGTTCGGAACATTTGCACGATTCCGTCACGGGAGCTGTCGAGGCCGGTGATGCTTGAGATGTCCCCGGAAGTCCGGGGAAATCGCAGCCAGCTTCCGGCGCGTATGTCGAGTGTGTCGCGTTTTGCATCCACAGAACTAAAGGAGATGATCCGGTAGGTATCGGCATTGGCCGGAGGGAAGAGCATCCCGTGCGAGGCATTGAGGCGAACGGAACGGGGTGAGACCAATCCGAAGGCACGGTTCACCTGCTGTGATATCTTTCTCCCCGTAATCTCAAGTGCATCATCCGCCGCCGCGATGAACCTGGCGCGACGGGTTGGGCTGTGGCGGATACCGTCCGACAACTCGATGCTGAGCCAATGGCCGAATCCGGCGCTATCGTTTGAGAACATTGCTTGCGGGCTTGCGCCCCACGAAAGTGACGCGAATCCGGAATCGTACATCGCGAGAGCACAGGAGAAGCCACCCGCGCGCATACTGTCACGGAACGAGAGACTAATCTGAGAAATACCCCACTGATCATCCGAAGTTTTGCCGTTACTTACCACTATATCTTTGTCAACCCACCGTGACGAATATGAAGTGTTTGTAAATCCATGCAGCGAGATTGCCACATGAGTGAGATCGGCGAACATTTCATGCCAATGCTGAAAGAGACTGCGCCTCGCCCTGGCGGGATCGAGGAGCGTGTTGTTTACGCGATCATTTCTCCTCGTTCCGGCAACATAGAGCCACTCGGCCTGCGTGCTCCGGAACAAGTCGGCTCCGATGCGGGCAACCTGAGCATCATCGACAGGGTGCGTCACGTGTACGAATACCCTCTTCGTATGATGCCTGTTATAGATGAATGTACCCCAGCCTCTTCGTGTCGGCGCGTCCTCCCTGATGATGTCGTATACGGATCCCGTCTGGTGATCGGCGAGTTGCAGAAGTGTGTAGTTGTAATTCTTCAGAATATTCCTGCAGCTATCGAGGATTCCGGCCCGGAAATATCGGAAGCCCCTGCTCCACTGGCGCAGATCTTCATTCGAGGGCTGGATTAATTGTCCTCCCCGGGCGGATGATATCCTGTTCTGCAGATCCGCGACAAGTCCCTGGAAATTATCTTCATCGAGCTTTTGCGCCTCAACGGTGCTCCAGGCAATCAGTGCGAAGACGCAAATACAACAGACACTTCGTATGTTCGAAGAGATAATCAATGCGCTTTGGAAGAATTGGCAGCCGGGAGTTAATGACCGGCGGCGGTTAGGGATGTAGTGTGAAGCAAGGTAGGACATTAGGTTGAGAAAATCAAGCAGAGGATACCTGATGTACGTATTTTAAGCTACTGTCTTGTTTTAAAGACAAAATTCCATGGGATATATGTCTTTTTTGAATAAAAATGGCGGATTTTCATGGCACAACAGTTGTAGAATAAGAACTGGTTATATTTTGTTAGAAAGCATAAGGAGAGTCGACATGAAACGATATTTTGTACTGATCTTGATGGGAATTGCGTTTTGCAGCGTTGCGGACGCCGGTCATTACAAGTTTTCTAAACCCCGCGTCGAAGTTGAAGGCAGATTCGGATTATTCTATTCCTCACTGTCGCCGTATGGTGAGTGGATAGACTGCAACTTCGGAATGGCGTGGCGGCCGTACCATGTGACGCACGTTTGGCGTCCGTATTCGTATGGCCGGTGGGTCTGGACAAGCTATGGATGGTACTGGCTTTCGAACGAGCCGTTTGGATGGGCTACCTACCACTACGGCAGATGGAACTATGACGACTACTACGGATGGATATGGATTCCCGACGACGTGTGGGGACCTTCCTGGGTGGAATGGCGATACGACGACGATTATATCGGCTGGGCTCCTCTTCCCCCGATGGCATCGTTTAGTTTCAACGTGGGCATCACGTTCGGCAGCTCCTGGGTAGCGCCGGTACATTACTGGAATTTCGTGCCGTGCCGAAATTTCACTTCGGTGCGAATCAACGAATATGTACAGCCTGTCGAGCGGACGCGGAGATTTTTCGGACACACGCGCGGATCGATCGATATCCGGGCTGAACACGATCGCGTTGTGAATCGCGGGATTGATGTGGGGTTTGTCGAGAGAAGGGGCAAGGTGAGAATTCGCGAGATCGACGTCGTTCAAAATGATCGAGGAACGGGCGACCGGATCATACGGGATAATAACCGTGAACGAGTGGAAACATACCGACCTCGTCTCGATGTCCGGGGAAGCGGCGACCAGGTGCGACAACCCGACATAAGAAAATCCGACCGCATCCCCCATGGCGAGCTCAAACCGGGTGAGCTCAAACCATCAGATCGTCCGAACCGTGATCAGATCAATAAGGGCGTCTATGATCGTCAGGTGCCCCGCGTACCGCAGGGTGAAGGCAACGACGAAGGAGCCAATATGCGATCTCACGGGAACCGGGATCTCAATCAAAAATTTGCCATCCCGAGACGAAGTGAGGCTGAATTCGATCGCGGCGCCACGGAACGCGAGCAAGCAAGACGAGGGTTGAGAGAGAATTGGGGACAACAACGACAGCAAGAGCAGGGTCGGGATTTCAATGCACGGAAACCCCAACGTGAAGAACGAACCGAATGGAAAAAGCCTGAAAAAGCCCAGGAACACCAGCGTGAGCATGAGCGGAAAGAACAGCGATCAGCTGGACGAGGTCGCCGGCCATAGACAATTTGATACACCTTCCTCACACAAGCCAGGAAGCGGCTGGTCTTTACGACGGCCGCTTCTTCCTTTTATGGGCTCCACCAATAACTCACCTTCAGGAGAAGAACATTTGAAGGTGGAACCTTGAACGTATCATCCAGATCATTCCCGAACGAGGTGAAGTAGTTGTCGTTCCCCTCGTCCCGGGCCTGCGACCAGACGAGAAAGAGGGTGCTTCCCGGCGAATACTCCCATCGAAGCACCAGATTTGTATTTAATGATTGCCGGTTGAAATCCGGATTGCCGGAATACGTTGTCGTAACGAATTCAGATGTGCCGACGAGCGCCCGATAGTTGGCGTAATGTCCCTTCGCCAGAAAGATTTGTCCATACAATTGAAGCGTCAACTCGGGGGTAAACGTTACGGTGCTGCGAAGAATCATATTGTATTGGTCGGTCGACCGGTCTCCGAACACCGGGGGACCAAGGGCGTTTGTTACCCAGGCTTCCTGATTCATCACCTTCTGGTGCTCTCCCTCCACGCTCCATTCCATCCATGGAACAGGACGCATGTTGACTCCCGCTTCCGTCGCGAACTGTCGTTTCAACTTCGCATCCCATCCGAACCGCTGGCCCAACTTAAAGATGACGCTATTCCGTTCATCCGAAAATATGTACGTGCTGGTAGCGTAACTTACGGGTTTGCGATATAATCCGTTCCTGCGTGTCTCATACTGATCGTACAACCCGAACTCAGTCTCCGTGCTGGCCGTCATCCTCCAGTAGTTCGCGAACAGAAGTTGTCCGCTCAACCGCACGTCGCGGAAGAGATTGGCGGCGTCGAAATTATCGCGATAATGAAAGCTCGAATTCACACTATAATTTCTCACCACCGCAGCCGGAATATCCTCCTTATAGGTCAGAGAAGCGACTGCTCCAATGTCGTCCGGACTGAAAAAGAAACCAACGTCGTTGATATTGTACTTCTTCGAGGTATAGTCCGAGCTTACCGACCACAGCCAGTGTTCGCCCGCGATCTTCGAAAATGAAATTTTGCCTGCCGAACCTGTCATCCGGTCATCCGAAGAGTTGAGCGTGTGTGAGAACGCGACGAATCCATCAAGAGAATACGTGTTCTCAGCGAGTCTCAGATTCCAGTCGTTCCCGATGGTAAAGGCAGGGCCGCGGGAATTCTTCGCCACCGATGTTAAGATCAGCCCAATATTCGAGTTGTCCAGCACATCCTGCTTCAACCGGATAATACTGTAGTGAGCGAACGGCTCCAATACTTGCTCGCTCCGGTTGCCTGCTGAATCTTCGACCGTAGCTTTTTCCTCCTCCGTCACTGCCTGGAGAATTCCCACCGAGAGTCCGCCGTTTGATTTGCCGCTGATCTTTGCAGCGCCGAGGATAGTCGTGCTTTTGGGAACATCGACAACATGTCCTCCCTGCGGAACGGACACTTCATCCGGAGAGATGGCACGTCCCACCCTTCTTGAATAGAACATGCCGGGCCCGAACTCCCCGCCGAATGTTGAGAACCGGATGATTTGCGTCCCCTCGATGAAGAAGGGTCGTTTTTCAGGGTAAAACGTTTCAAACGTCGAAAGGTTGAGCACTGCAGGATCGGCTTCCACCTGACCGAAGTCCGGATTGATCGTGCCATCGATCAGGATATTGGAAGAAAGCCCGTACCTGAAATCAACCCCTGCATTTCCCAGAAAGTTCTGACTGCGGTCGAGGATCCCGGTCGCCGGGGCATAGCTTTGTTTGCCTGTCACGAATGGCAGCAGTTCAATCTGACGGCGATCGGGGAGATCGCGCAATCCGAGCAAGTGTCCATACCTTGAAATAAATCCGCTCTGACTCTTGGGTGTGAAAGCCCAGCGATCGGATTCCTGTTTACGGCTGATGTAACGAAGAAAGTTAATTCCCCACATGTACTCGGCGGTATCCGACGACGGCGAACCGTAGCGCATAATGCTGAACGGAATCTTGATCTCAGCCACCCAACCCTGGTGTGTTGTCTTCGTCTGAAGATACCATACGGGATCCCACGAATCATCCTCACGATTTGCGTCGTCGTACTGGAGAACATCTACTTTGACGCCCGACACGTTAAAGGTGAATTCGTAGCCTGTTTGATGATCATGATAGGAATCAATGCGAATCGAGGCACGGTCGGACTCGATCTCATTGTCGCGCCGGGTAAGCCGGCCGACAATCTTCTCAGGCTCCGAGTCATAGTACATGCATCCAAAGTAGAGCGCTTCATCGTCATAGAGCACACGAATCTCCGACCGTTCGCTTGCAGGCCTGCCTTCGTCGGGATCTCGCTGGACCAGATCGCCGGTCGGCTCGGCAAGACTCCAGACGCCGTCATCCAGCGATCCATCGATTCGCGGGGGCGTGGTCACACGGACTGCCCGGACGGTGCGTGGGCTATCGCCTGCTACCGACCTCATAGGGCACACCAGTAAGAATAGCGTAATTGCGACGAAGTTTCGCTTCAATTTTATTCTTGAAAATTTGAGGATAAAGATTGTTAGGGGTTCTAAATTAGATAAAAACTCAGAAAATTACAAACATTTTGCGAAAATTCTTGTATTTATGATTGAATGCTGCATCTATAAACTTTGAATGGGAAAAACAAGTATGGATCCTCTGGCATCTGAATCAAAATTGTCGTATCTTTAGAAGCTGATTCACTCCTTCCGTCTCGATCGTTCCGCAAAGGGGATCCGAGACTGCTGTTGGAGGGCCGGGGATCGTTTCAAGATTCAACAATCGCTTCGGTCGCATCTACGTCAGTGGCAATCTCGTTTACCAATGAACATAAGGCATAACTATAATGTTTAATCTCTCAATTATTTTTCCATAAAGGAGGAACACCATGAAACACACCATCGGCGCACTCGCCATCGTTCTTTGTGTCGGGCTCCTGCTCTCGAGCTGCGAGCAGGCAAAGAGTCCCACAGGGGTATCGTCTTCAGACCAATCGGCCGCACTCGATCATGTCAGGGGAACCGTCCCTGTCGGAGTCAGGACTGAAAGCCCTTCAACCACGTGTGGCACTCTCCTTCCGCAGAGTGTCGTCCTGTCGGGGTTCACGGTGACGTATACCGGTCGGACATATTCGGGAACGCAGACTACTTTTTCCTATACAGTAACCGGACCTTCCGAACAGATGAGTTTCAGGCTTGAAGATCCCGCCTGTGCGCCCGGATTGGCATCATGGGATCCGGCAAGCGGCAAGCATTCGAGCAACGACGCCAACATTAATCCTGGAATCGAATGGAGCCCGGGGGTCGGATCGGGCGGTGCAAACAGCTTTAGTTTTTCCGTTACCTATCCCGGTTCGGTCAACGAAGGGATCGTTCTCACTTCAGTAAAAAGCAGCAGTTCCACGGGTGTCGGATTTATCACGGGGGCTTGCGCCAGGGTTTTCGACATTGCGGGAAAAGGCTTCACTGATGCAAACAATAACGGTGTCCTCGATGGCAGCGAGACCGGCATTGCCAATGCAACAGTGACCCTGCTTGCGCCACCGTCGAGCGTATTGTGCACTTCGACGACAGATGCTTCCGGTAACTATCTCTTCCCGCAGCTCCCCGAGGGAAATTATATCGTCCAGATCGACGCGAATTCAGTGACACCCGGAACGCAAACAAATTATATCACCGCCACGACACCTACCTCGCTTACGGTCAGCGTGGGTCCGAATTCACTGAACAATAATTTTGGATTTTTCTTCAAGACGTCGAAACTCATCACCGATCTCAAATTCGGTACGCTGGCAACGAACGGGGCGACACCCGGATTCTGGAAGAAGCAACTCCAGGCGGCGATCAGCGGAAGTGGAAACCCGGTCGTCAGCAAAGCGAATTTGCTGATTTATATCGGCAGTATCCGGTCATTGCTGCTCAACGAGCCTTACCAGCTTGGAACCGGAGACGGGCTCCAGGCTGCCCTCGACATCCTGAACAAACCGGTCAAGACGAGCCTCGATGCTCTTAACCAGCAGTTGCTCGCCCTGGAATTTAATCATGTCTCGGGGCACGGGATTCTTGCCACCGATCCTGCCCTGCAACTGCAGCTCATCGGATGGGGAGAGGCACTGGTTGCCAATCCACCCGCGGCGCCGGCCTTGAGTAATGCTCCTGCCCTTCCGAGCGCGACACTCAGCGATGCAACGGACGTGTATATCCAGATTAACAAATCGAGCGGCGGCGGCGGCAGCTTCTAATCTCCACGTTATTTGAAACAAAAAGAGGAAGCGACCTGCTTCCTCTTTTTTTTAGCCTCTGGCTTTGTTCGTCCGTGGAAGGACGATGATGAATTCCGTAAAACTCCCGGGTTCTGTCTCCACCTTCAAATCGCCACCGTGTTCCTTGACGACGATGTCGTAACTGAGCGACAAGCCCAGCCCGGTCCCCTTCCCGGTCGGCTTCGTAGTGAAGAACGGGTCGAAGACCTTATCGATGATTTCTTTTGGTATCCCGCTTCCGTTATCCCGGATTCGGACTTCAACCTTATCTCCAAGATTCTTGGTGCTGACTGCGAGTGCCGGGGCGAATGACCCGTCGACCTTCTGTTTCTTTTCATTGGCCGCGTAACACGCATTGTTGACGATATTCAGGAACACACGGCTCAGGTCCTGCGGCACCACGTCGAGCATCCCGACGGACGGATCATAGTCTGTTTTAATGGCGATATTGAAGCTCGAATCCTGCGCTCTCAAGCCGTGGTAGGCGAGGTTGACGTATTCATCGAGCAGTGTGTTGATATCTATCGGCATCCTCTCCCCCGATTTGCCCCGGGAATGAAGCAGCATTCCCCGGACGATGCTGTCGGCGCGTTTGCCATGCTCATTGATTTTTTTCGAATTATGCTCGAGATCCGTAAGCGTATCTTCGATACGTGAAAAGGTTTTCTCGTCGAGTCGATCTTTTTGTGCGGCAAGATCCTCCTGCAACTCCTGCATGAGCTCGATGGAGAGCTCCGCAAAATTGTTCACGAAGTTCAAGGGATTCTTGATCTCATGAGCGATACCCGCAGTGAGCGCTCCGAGCGAGGCGAGCTTCTCCTGCATGATCAACTGCTCCTGCGTCTTGATGATCTCCTCGTTTTTCTCCTCGAGCTCCTTGTTTTGATCGGACAGGAGTTCAGCTTGCGATCGGATTTGTTCAGCCTTGAGGCTGATCTCGTGAGTCCGCTCCTCGACGGTATTTTCAAGTTCTCTACTCCTCTCCTCCAACCTCCTGAGGCGATAGCGACTGTATGCATACACGATAACCCCGATCATCACTACGCTTAGCAAGAGCCACCACCATCGAAACCACCACGGCGGCTGGATCGAAAAAGAGTACGAAACCGGCGCGTCGGTCCACACCTGATAATTATTGCAAGCAAGCACTTCGAACGTATACGTTCTCGACAAGAGAAACGCAGGTAAATTGGTGTACCGGATTGACACATCCGAGTTCTCCTGCGACCAGTCC
>DASYTP010000087.1:0-5653 GCA_036002145.1 Bacteroidota bacterium
CCTGGAGCACTCTGAGATCGATGTTGCTGAACCACGGGTTGAGAGCGCCAAATCTCTCGGCAATCTGCCCGCGATGCGTGCGGAGGTAGTCGTCCTGCTGGATGAAGGCATCGAACGCCGCCCATTGCTCGGCGGAGGTAACTGTGCCACCACCGGCTGGCGTATAAGGATCGAATACTATCTCACTCTGGTCTTTCGGAATATAGATCAGATCATTCCCGCCATGACCGTCGCCATTCACATCGCCCGAATAAACAAATGAATACCTGTTCCCCCCGGCGCCGAGGAATTTATTCCCCTCCGCCACCTCGATAAACATACCGAAATGCGTCGCAAGGTTCTCGGACCAGCGATGCCGGTACGACGCGCTCCCTGTGATCCGGTGCCGGTTACCGAACTCTGAGAAACTCAGCTCGGGTTTGTTCGGATTGCCTTGCACGGGATTTTCCGCCCACAGCACACTCGCAATCTCTGTAGACTTCAGTTGATTCTTCGCGACGAGGTAGCTATACGATACAGAAGTGTTCAGGCCGATTTCAAAAGTTTTCCGCAACTGTGCGGTAATAGTGTAATTGGAACCTTCACTGGTATTGTCGATGACATAGATTCCGGCGCCGCCGTCGGGATTCAACTCGTTATTGCGTGGTACCGGACTGAGTGTATCGCTATAATAGGGCCTGCCGTCCGGAAGATACCGATAGGGAGCCACCAGGTCTGAGTTTCGGACGAAGACAGCGTTGATATCTTTGCTATAGAGAAACTCGAGAGTGCCGAGCATATCCCAGGGCAATCTGCGGTCGAGGGCGATATTCGAAGTCCACACCTGGGGCCACTTGAAATCCGGATCAGTTGCATTCACGTCGTAGGATCGCTGGTAAGCCGGGAGGTTCGGATTCTGTCCCGGGTTTGAAATGTTATTCCCTATCCAGACGAACGGAATCCGTCCGGTGAAGATGCCGGTGCCGCCCCTCACCTGGGTTGACCGGTCGCCATTGACATCCCAATTAAATCCCGCGCGGGGCGAAAACAACGGTTTCGCGCCCGGAAGTTTGCCCTGGTCGACCGTTTCAGCATTTCCGTTTTCGTCGAGAGCTCTCAGTGACCGTGAAAATGGATTATCGACCGGCGATGTAAAGTAGATGGGGAAATCCACCCGGAGCCCGTAGATCAAATTGAAATTCTGGGAGACAAGATATTCATCCTGAGCGTACAGGGATAACTGTCCGACGTCGATATCTTCTCCTTTATAAGGCTGGGTACTCGGGGGAACCATTTCATTGAATTTGATCGGACCCCCTACCTTATTCGGATCAGTTTGAGTAAAGAAGTCATTTAGTGAAAAGAAAGTGCTTCCTTCGGGGATACCATCCCCCTGGAAATCGACAAAATACGGAAGGAAGAAAACACCATACCGAAAAATGTTGAATGAATTGAAGAAGGAGAAGGACTCGAAGTTCGCCCCCACCGTGATGACGTGATTCGCCGCAAAGTAGCTGAAGTTATCGGTGAACTGGAACACGTCCTGATCCAGAATGTTGTTGATCGAGAATGGCTCATGACCAAGAGTGGTATACGTGACGCCGTTTTCCCCGATCTCTACTGTGGGAAATGGAGTGCTGAACGGCTCACGGAAATCCCGGAAACGATTGTAACTTGCGAAGAACCGGTTTCCAAAATTTTCGAACCGGCTATTCACCTCGAGGGCGAATGAATTCAGCCTGTTGTTTATCCGGTAGCCCGCATTCCGGAAGGGCAGGCTGTTCTCATTTGGTCCTCGTCCGGTTCCGCCAACGCTCAAGACAAAGGGATGCGGCGGCAGGTCGCGCTTTGCATTAAGCAAATTATAACGGAATGTCAGGTTGTGATCTTCGCTGATATTCCAATCTATTTTCGCGAGAAGCTTCTCATTGTCGGTTTCGTGAACGTATCCCTCGTATGGACCGGTATCGTATCCGTAGACAGACATCATTCGATTCCTGATCGAATCCATGATGGAAGCTTGCACACGCGAAACGCCAAAACCCGAAGCGCCGCGATTGGCGACAAAATTCGATCCAGGGTCGTCTCTCCCCTCGATTTCACCATTCATGAAAAAGAATAATTTGTCGGTGATCAGCGGCCCGCTCAATGTGTATCCAGACTGATTAAACTTCAAATCCGGATGAGCGATGACTTCTTTTCCCCGCACCTTGTTCCCGATGAAATCTTCGTTCCGAATAAAGCTGTAGAGCGATCCCCTGAAAAGATTCGTGCCGCTCTTTGTTACGGTGTTGATGCCCGCCCCGGTGAAACCACCTTCCCTGACATCAAACGGCGCGACGGATACCTGGACTTGTTCGACCGCATCGAACGGAACAGGCTCGGCATTTGCCTGACCGCCGGGCGCCGGGTCATCGAGTCCAAACGGATTGTTAAAGTAAGAGCCGTCGAGTGAGATGTTATTGTACAACCAGTTCCTGCCACCGAAGCTGAAGTTGCCGTCGCTGCGCGGATCCAGACGCGTAAGATCGCGTGTGCTGCGCTTGATTGAAGGGAGGTCGGACACTTGTTCAGGCTTGACCGACGTGGCGGCCCCTGTACGCCCGCTATTGAGAACATCATCCGTCTCTGCGTTGATCAACACTTCCTTTCCCTGAACGGCCTCCTCCACCAACCGAAAATCGAACTTGGTCTCCTGCGCCAGGCTGAGGTAGATCTCCGACTTGCTTTCCTTCTTATAGCCGAGAAGCGAGACGGTCAGCGTGTATGGCCCCCCGATTTTCATATTGTAAATCGTGTACTGGCCATTGCTCCTCGTCGGAGCTCCGTAACGTGTGCCCGTAGGACTATGCACGGCGACGACGTTTACCCCGACCAGAGCTTCCCCCTTATCGCTCGTGACAATGCCTGTCATTGATGCCGTTGTAACACCCTGGGAGAGAGCAATTCTGGCAACCAGGAAGATTGCTGACAAAAGAAGAATCGAACGTTTCATACGTCCTCCTTTGTGATGTTGAGATTTTGTTGAATCGATTGGGTAAGAAAGCTCCTTAATTTACGAAAAACCTGATTAATGTCAACTTCAAGGATACGAGGGTAGTGGGTGCCTCTGAGAGATCGAAGCTTTGACGTTTCTTAACCACGGATTGTCACTAAAGATGCACCAAAAGCTTGCGGATATCCGTGCGTATCCGTATAGTTTCCACGGCGGCCGTGGTTATTTTTTATGCGGGATTCAACCGAACAGACTCGAAATGAAAAAGACCCCCTCTTTCGATACGAGCATCGCTCCAGGCGGAGGGGCGCATCGGACCCAAAAAAAATCCCGTGCCCTTGCGCGTGGCAAAGGCACGGGAGAACGAATGTGCAGTCCAATTACTTTGTTCGCATAAACTCGATGCGACGATTCTTCTGTTTGCCCTCCGCGGTGGTATTCGGTGCGATCGGCTCATCGGAGCCAAACCCCTTCGCAGTAATTCGTGAGGGCGCAATTCCCTTATTGACGATCCAGTTCTTCACCGAATTTGCCCGCCGTTTCGAAAGTTTCAGGTTCATCTCAGGCGCACCGACGTTGTCGGTGTGGCCATGAATCTCTACCTCGATCTCGGGATGCCGGTCGAGCGTGTTGAATGCCTGTCCCAGGATCGCTTCGGATTTCGAGCTGATCTCTGCGCTTCCGGATTTGAAAACGATGCCTTCGAGCACGATGGGGACTCCGACCTCCGCCTTCAACTCTTGCTGTTTCTTCGGTAGATCATCCCTCGCATCGAGAGGATTCGTGCCATTCGCAATTTCCTTGTCGTCGCTCACGCTTCCCCCATCGGAGTCGGATTTCAGTGGATCGGTGGAGTACTGATTTACTTCAGCCCCATCGGACAATCCATCTCCGTCGGTATCTGTTTTCTGTGGATCACTCCGGTACTTGCGGACTTCGTCGCCGTCGCTCAGACCATCGCCGTCCGTATCCGGTTTCAGAGGATCGCTGTGATAGGTATCGACTTCTTCTCCGTCGCTCAGGCGATCGCCGTCCGTATCCGCTTTCAAAGGATCGCAGTGGTGCGTATTCACTTCGTCGCCGTCCGTCAGCCCATCGTGGTCGGTATCCGGTTTTGAAGGATCGGTATGATTCTGTATTTCGTCGCCGTCGTTCAGACCGTCCGCGTCGGTATCGGGTTTCAACGGGTTCGTATGATACTTCAAAACCTCGTCTCCGTCGCTCAAATTATCGCCATCTGTATCCGCCTGGAGCGGATTCGTCTGATTGACGTGCGATTCCCCTCCATCGGTAAGTCCGTCTCCGTCCGTATCCGGATTCTTCGGATCGGTGCCGATCGCTTTCTCTTCCTTGTTCGTCAACCCATCGCCATCGCCATCGGAGTTTCCGCTTCCGGTTACGAAGATGAAGGCGAGCCCCGCGCTAAAGTATGCATCCCTCGGATCTCCTCCGCGATAGTAGTTCAAATTGTCCGTGAACGTATAATTCGCGCCACCGCTGAGATCGATGAGAAAGTTATCGGCGGGCGCTAATTCAAATCCGATACCCGCCGGAACCACTCCGGTGAGGCCCTCCTGCTTAACAGAATTTGGAGAGACCGACCTGGGCAGAGTCGTCACATTATAATTAAGGAGTCCGATCCCGGCATAGAAATAGGGACTCCAGTTTTCATTTTTCATCGGGCTTACCAGGAATCTGAGATCGACCGGAATAATTTCAGCCCGATAGTAATTTCTATCAAAATCAAGACCCGCGAGTGATCCATACCCAGCGCCAAGCTCGACCTGGAGCTCACTGACCAATCCGAATCTTCCGAATCCTCGTGCGACATAAGAACCTTTCATTCCGTTGCTCTCCCAGAACTCGGTAGCCGGCATTGCCCCGTTGAACTGTAATCCGAGCTTGGTATTGAAATCATGAATCTGTCCCGGGGCGCTGGGAGGCAGCACCAGGAATACCACAATAGCGAGAATAATAAACTGTATCGTGCCATTTCTCATATTTAGTCCTCTAAAATGTTGTCAAATTGACGCCATTAAGCTACTTAGCGGCAGGAAAATATGGAGATTTCGGATGAGAGTCAATAGGGGTGGTGATGATTGGCTATTTGCGGGCTTTTACAACGGACGGTAGGAATTACGATGGATTTCCAGTAATCTTCCGCAACTTTACGCGGGCTGGCGGCTTCATCCTGCTTGTATGGACCCCGCGAACCTGCGACGTAGTCTGTGAGGTGACATTAACGATGTGACAGACTATTCTGCCACCATGGGGAGAGTTTATTTATTCAGTTGATATCGTAATAGCATTTCCAATTTTCATAATCATATCCTCCGATGCCAATTATCCCGCTTGAAGGAATCCGATCAAGATAGATTGGTACAAGTTGCTCGAGGCTGTCGGGATAATTCTTCGTCTGGCGTTGGAACTGATCGAGGGCATCGACGATATTTTCCGCGTTGGCGATTGCGATGCTTCTGCGAAACGTTCGCATAGGAAATGCGAGCCAAAGTGGCGTAAGAAGAACGAGAATGGAAACGAGCACAAATTGCAATTTGGAAATCGCAAATTGCAAATCTGCATTATCTTCCCCTCCCGCGCAGTCTCCATCAATAAGCCTTACTTCGCTGCAAACCGCTTCGCCACCTCATCCCAATTGATGACATTCCAGAACGCGGC
>DASYTP010000088.1:0-2474 GCA_036002145.1 Bacteroidota bacterium
GCTCCAGGGTGGGGCGGGTCAAATCCTGAATTTCGAGTGGCAGTTCGGGGAGGGGGCCAGATTCAGAACATTTTCCCTCAGCTTCACCGAGCCCTGGTTGTACAATACGCCGACGACGCTTGGCCTCAGCCTCTACGATTCGCGGCAGGTCTTCGTGTACGACCTCCAGCAGACCGGCTTATCGCTCCGGCTCGGCCGCGGCAGGTTGAAATGGCCCGACAATTATTTCCGCATCGACTGGACGCTCCGTTTCCAGAGCAACAATGTTCATGACAACGGCGGCAATCAGTTGTATCAGATCGGGACGACGACACAATGGGGCATCACGCAGACCATCTCCCGCAACAGCACCGACAGCCCGATTTTTCCGTCTATCGGGTCTAATGTCTCGCTCTCGACGGAGATATCGGGAGGCCCGTTACTGCCCGGCAATGTGGATTACCATAAGTGGCTCTTCAACGCTGAGTGGTACACGCCGTTGTTCGGCAGCTCGCGCCTCGTTCTCTATACCGGTGAAACTTTTGGCTACGTGAACGGCTTCGAGGACGATTCCAACATCCCTCCGATCGAGTATTTTTACATGGGAGGCACGGGAATCGGTTTGATTGCGACGACCCCCCTCCGCGGCTATGAAGATCGCAGTGTCGGTCCCCTGGATTATCTCGACCGGGAAGTCGGCGGGCGCGTGTTGTCAAAACATACCGCCGAGCTTCGCCTCGCGCTGACGATCAATCCCATCCCGATTTACATCCTCGGTTTCGCAGAGGCGGGGAATGTCTTCGAAGACTTCAAGCACGCCGACTTTTTCAATGTGAAACGATCATACGGCTTCGGCGCACGGATATCGATCCAGCCGCTGGGACTGGTCGGTTTCGATTATGGATATGGCGCCGACGATGTCCTTCCACGCGACGGTCAACCCGACGGATGGCGATTCCACTTTCAGTTCGGCAGAGGATTTTAACTCAGTCATCAACTTCAGATTCATTTCATCACTCACAATCTACGAGGTATACGTGAAGCACACAGCATTTATCCTTTTCATCGCCCTCATCATTCTCATCGCGGGAATCCATACGACTTCTTCCGCGCAAGCGCTCAAGATCGGATTCGTCAATTCATCCAAGATCCTGCAGGAGTATCCGGAAGCACTTGAGGCAAACAAGAAGCTCGACGACCTTTCAAAAGTCTGGCAGGGAGAGCTCGACCGGATGAGCAAGGAATTCGAAGAACAACTCCAGGACTACAAGAAGAAGGAAGCGTTGATGGCGGACCCGGAGAAACGATCGGCGCAGGAAGCCCTCGCCTTGCTCGAGCAGAAGGGACTTGCCTACCGGCAGCAAAGATTCGGATCCACCGGCGATCTTGCGAGTGCTACCGATTCGCTGCTCGGACCGATCAAGAAGAAAGTGCTGAAAGTCATCGAGCAGGCCGCGAAGGAAGAGAAGCTCCATTTCATCTTCGATCGAAACGACCAGATTACCGTCCTTCTCTACGGCGAGGCGAAATTCGACTACACGAACTACATCATCGACAAATTGAAGCGCGGTACCCCCACGAAACCAGGAAAATAGAAAGAGAGAGTGCAGCATGAAAGGTACGACCGGTGCCCTCATCATATTCACGCTCGTTCTTGGATGCCTTGCAAGCGTTCACGCCCAGTCAAAAATCGGATGGATAAACTCCGCGGCCATCCTGGAGAAACTGCCTGAGGCCCAGGACGCCCAGCGGCAGATCGATAACCTCGTCGCCGAATGGCAGAGCGAGCTGGCAAAAACCCAGAATGCCTGGCAGAAAAAATACGAGGAATACGATAAGAAGAAGCTCATCCTCACCGACCAGCTTCGCGCGGAGTCCGAAAAAGAATTGGCCGATCTCGACCAGAAGATTGCCGACTTTCGCAACAAGAAGTTTGGACAGAACGGGGAACTGTTCAACAAGCAGAACGAGCTGATGAAACCCGTACAGAACAAGATCTTCAAAGTCGTCCAGGATATCGCCAAAGAGGAGGACTATGATTACATTTTCGACAAGAGCGCCGATATCCTGATGCTCTATTCCAAAGACCAGTACGACCTCACCGCCAAAGTACTCGAACGGCTGTCAACCTTTGGCAAGTAATGACGTTAGCCGAGATCAGCGTACTTGTCAACGGTGAGCTTGCGGGGGACGAGAGCGTCGAGATTGAACGCGTCGCCAAGATCGAGGAGGCCGGGCCGGGCGACGTCACGTTTCTTGCAAATCTCAAGTACAAGAAATATCTTTCCACGACAAAGGCAAGCGCTGTACTTATCGCTCAGGATGCGTCATTCGAGGAATTAGCACACCGGACGACCCCCCTCCAGCTTCTGCGGGTGGCCGACCCGTATGCCGCATTCCTGCGACTCCTCGAACATTTTCATCCGCCACCGTCTCCGTTGCCCGAGGGTATTCACCCGACGGCGGTGATCGCTTCCACCGCCTTCCTCGGCCAT
>DASYTP010000089.1:0-2779 GCA_036002145.1 Bacteroidota bacterium
CAATGTACGCACAAAAATTGAGGCTTACTATTAAACATACCGTCTAGTATTCCATTATTCCATTTCTCCATCACTCCACTTCTCCACCGCTCCCCTCTCCCCTTCACTGCTTCCCCCCTTCGCTTCTCAACTTCTTGTACATCGCAATCTGAGTTGCGCTCAGGACTTCCTTCGTCTTCATATGGGCGACGAGGTGGATGGAGCGCAGTTTCCCCCGGAGGCGTCCGATTTCTTCGCAGTCGTTGCGCACAGATTTTTCGACCACCAACCCTTGCGCGAATGCGCTATTCAGCTCCTGTTCGATCTGAATGATTTGCTTCGCGACTTCCTTCGCGCGCAAGCTCATTTCGTTGTAAAACGATTGCACAGATGCCTTTTGTTCCTCGCCTAATTTGAGTTGGACTGCCAGGTCGAGCACGTGTTTGGGGCCTGGATAGCCGTTCATCTCGGCATATTTCGCCTGCCCCATGCCGTCGGCATTGAGCAAACCATCTTTGTCGGGCGGAACCTGAGACAATGCAAAATTCAAAAGGCAAAAGGAAAAAATACACACTTGTAACAAACGCGCCGTTTTCATACGTTTTTGAATTTTTAATTTTGACTTTTTAATTGAGTACATATTCCCTCAGCTCCTCTTCCATCTTCACTATCTGTTGAATATTATAGAGAAACCATCTGTCGATTCTCGTTATGTCGTAAAGCTCATCAACAGACATTCCGACCTGGAGCGCATAGCGGAGGTAGAAAATATTATCCGGTTTGGGGATGCGGAGCTGCTTCATTATTTTTTCCCTCGACTGCTGTTTCTCCCCATCGTCGAGCAGCGAGACATCAACGAGATCTTTCCCGTCCGCGCCGAGTCCATACCGCCCTGTTTCCAGCGATCGAAGTGCCTTCTGGAGCGCTTCTTTGAATGTTCTGCCGAACGCCATTGCTTCCCCCACGGATTTCATTTGTACACCGAGGGTATCGTCGACGCCTTTGAATTTTTCGAAATCCCAGCGCGGGATCTTGACAACGGTGTAGTCGATGGTCGGCTCGAAGGATGACGGTGTTTTCTTCGTAATGTCGTTGGGAATTTCATCGAGCGTATATCCGACCGCGAGCTTTGCGGCGATCTTGGCGATAGGAAAGCCCGTGGCCTTGGAGGCGAGCGCGGAGGAACGGGAGACACGCGGGTTCATTTCGATCACCAGCATCTTCCCGTTTTCCGGGTTCACCGCGAATTGAATATTCGATCCGCCGGTTTCGACGCCGATGGCACGGATGATTTTTTTCGCGGCGTCTCGCATATACTGATACTCCTTGTCGGTCAGCGTCTGGGCGGGTGCGACCGTGATCGAATCGCCGGTATGCACGCCCATCGGATCGAAATTCTCAATCGAGCAGATGATAACGACGTTATCTTTCAGGTCTCGCATCACCTCGAGCTCGAACTCTTTCCAGCCGATGACGGATTCTTCGATGAGCGTTTCATGGATCGGACTGGAGGTGAGGGCATGCTCCACCTTCACACGGAACTCCTCTCTGTTATATGCCGTGCCGCCGCCCGTCCCGCCGAGTGTGAAGGATGGACGTATAATGATCGGGAAATTCACCGCTTCGGCAAACGCCAACGCCTCGTCAGTCGACCGGACAAATGCGCCACGGGGAGTCTCGAGTCCGATCTCGCGCATTGCTTTCTGAAAGAGCTCGCGGTTTTCCGCCCTCTTGATCGCGCCGAGCTTGGCCCCGATCAGCTCAACTCCATACCGGTCGAGCACACCGCTTTCGGCAAGGTCGACCGCATTATTCAGCGCCGTCTGGCCGCCCATCGTCGGCAGGATCGCATCGGGCCGCTCGCGCTCGATGATCCGTTCTATAAAATACGGAGTAATCGGCTCGATGTAGGTGCGATCGGCGAACTCGGGGTCTGTCATGATCGTGGCCGGGTTGCTGTTGATCAGGATGACGCGGTAACCTTCCTGCCGGAGCACCTTGCACGCCTGCGTGCCGGAGTAATCAAATTCGCACGCCTGACCGATCACGATCGGCCCTGCGCCGATGACAAGGATGGAACGGAGATCTGTTCGTTTCGGCATTTCGCGTTGAAGTTTTGAAAAGATAGGAAAATATCATAACAGTTGCTAATCTCCTTTAACAGAGTATGAGCTAACTTCGTTCGATGAGGATTCGATCCAATCCTGTTCCGGTTGATTCTCATCGTAAAAAAACGTATCGTTTATCATTAGCGCCTCCCCAGCAGATAAACTCAATTTTCGAAGGAGTTCCTGATGAGAGTAATCGCAGTCGCATCAAGTGCTGCCCTTGTCATGCTGTCGCTAAGCTGCACTGAAAGAGTTCGCCTGGTCACTCCCGGCGAGAACCAGCCGCGGGGCAAAATCCTGTTTCTCCTTGACAGCACGCCGGCGGAAATCACACGCGTGATCGCACGCCTGTCGAGGCGGGGCGCCGATGAAATTCTTCTCTCTCTCAGGATCTCCGACTCGACAAGAAGCGCATCCGGAACCATGGAAAATGTAGCCGCCGGCACATGGCATTTAAGAGTGGATGCGTTCGATGATTCCGGCCATATCCGATATACCGGCGCAACCGAGGTGGAGGTGTTTCCCGGCGAAACATCTCACGCCGATCTTGTGCTGTTGCCCGCCTCAGGGAATCTCGAGATCCATGTGACGTGGGGTGGAAGCAGTCTCACTTCGGGTCTTATGCTGTATATGCCATTCGATGGGTCTCTCGATGACTCAAGTGGGAACGGTAATCCCGGAACCGCGGACAA
>DASYTP010000090.1:0-7012 GCA_036002145.1 Bacteroidota bacterium
AACCGAACAGCAACCAGACATGATACGTCATGTAGACGACAGGGCTAAACAACAGGTGTTGTGAGTGAAAAAAATTATAGGCAATTGAATCCGGATTCGGCGGCAATGAAAGATGTGTTTGCTCGACATCATTCAGGTAACTGATCGCATCGAACGTGTACTGACGGGAGAGCAGGATGGCGCAAAACAGAAGATAGGCCGTCCCGATCATGAACGCATGAACGGCATTGCCCCGGAACCGTGCGGCTCTGAGATCCATAAACGGCGTCGCTTTCACATCGGCCGGGGATCTTCATCCCGGACCCCCGAAGGCGCCGCCGGCTCAACATCGAACCGGGTCGTCTTCACCCACGTGCGTTGTTCTTTCTTGATGACGTCGAGATAAATCGCTTTGCCGACGATATAGATCCATAACTGGCAATACGTGAAATACATGAGAAATGTGAGGAACACGTTGCCGGACGTGTCCTCCCTGTCGTACGAGAGCGCAAGAAGTATCTCCAGAAGAAAGAGAACCAACGCGATGATCCATACCGTTGTAAACGGACCCGGCAGGGTAACCACGACGATGTCGAAGAGCCCCAGGAGAAACAGAACATCGGAGCTCACGATGGCAATCAGGAACACGTAGTAAAGAGAGAGGAGATAGAGCAATTCCAGCGCAAGCAGCTTGCTCGTGAAGGTGGAAATTTTCTTCAGGAATTTTGTGGCGACATAGTTATTCCCCCGCACCCAGCGGGTTCGCTGCTTGATCCACACGCTCCAGGTTTCGGGTTCCTGCTCGTACGTTACGGAGTACGGCACGTACTTGATGCGGTAGCCTTCCATGTAGATGCGGATGCTGAGCTCTGAATCCTCGGTAATCGCAGCTTCATCCCAGCCGTTGAGTTTGTCGAGCAGGGAGCGTCGCACCACGAAGTTGGTTCCCGGGAGCGTGGCGATCTTGAACAGCCGCCAGCGGCCCGCCTGGAGAATCGACTGAAAGGTCAACGTCTCGATGTTAATGAAACGCGTGAGGATGTTGCGGGATTTGTTGATCGTGCGAAATTTACCAAGCGCTGCGCCCAGGGAGTGATCCTGCAAAAGCGAACTCATCAGGTATCGGAGCGCGGCGGGGTGCGGCGTGTTGTCTGCATCGTAGATTGCCACAAACTCCGCGTCTGTTTGTCGTAACCCCAGATTGAGCGCGCGGGACTTTCCCCTCCCGCCTTCTCCGGCAGGCACATTGTACAGCCGCAGTCGTTTCTCGGTCGACGTGAATCGGCGGACAATGTCGGCTGTTGCGTCTGTTGAACCGTCGTTGATGACCAGGATTTCGAGGAGATCCTTCGGGTAATCGAGCCTGAGCATCGCTTCGATCGTCCGTTGTATGACCTTCTCTTCGTTGTGTGCCGGAATGAGCAGCGCAACCCTTGGGAAGGCGAACGTCTGGCAATCCACGGCTCGCTTCTCCTTCATGGAGCTTCTGAAATGGAAGAAGCCGGCAATCGTTAAGATCAGCTGGTACGCGATCATAAACCAGATGAGAATGACCGAGAGCAGGAAGACGATGCTCAGATCGATCTGGACAAATGATTGATCCGTCATGATGCCCTCGCCTTGCGGGGACGGGAGATTCGGACGAAGACGTAGAACAGCGCCAGGGCGCTACCGGAGATCATCCCGAAGCCGACGATTGTCCATGAAGACCAGAAGCTGGTGATGTCGATCCCGTAGGAGACGGTCGTTTCGAGAACGGCGATCACCTTGTGCTCGCCGGGAGGGAGAAGGACGCTGAAGCGTTTGTACCCATCGCGCAGCTGGCCGTTCCATTCCTTATCGTCGACGAAGATCGTGAGTGGGCGGTGCGTGAACGACGCAGCGCAGCGCGTCGATGAGCGATAGGTAAAGGACGTGCTCCGCGTGGAGGTGCTGAGCGATGTCAAAGTCCCGGATATCGACAGCAGTCTTCCACCGACGAATTGAGTTCTAAAAGGTCCTGCGGCGCCGCGGGTGCCCGTGATGAGATGATCGCCTGCCGGGAGAAGATATGATCCGCGATCCGAAGTGATGCGTTCACCCGTGGCGGTCGTAAGAAGCGAATAATCGTGCGGAAGAGTCAAGACGACGTGGAACGGCGCCGAGATATGCCACCCTTCGGATGTTCGCCTCAGGACGGCGGGCGCCGATGCTGCAAAGCTCATGAGATGAAGATCCTGAGGACGGATACTCGATTCCGAATACACGGCGTAACGGTCGCAACCGAGAGCCGCAGAGTGAACCAGCTGATAACTCTCCGTGCCTGTCTGCACGAGGGTGGGGAATTGCGTCGGGTTTTTCTCATCCCGAAACGAAAGGATATTCAGGTCGACCATGATGTCGGTATCATCGCCGGCAAGTGTCTTGTATCGTTTTGCGAGGGATTCATATCGACGCGGATCGCCGTTCCAGGCTGATTGGGGATCCTCGATTTGCAGCATGAAGTCGTATTTTTTTCTCAGTTGAATAATTCGCGAAATGTCCACCCCAAGATAGGGCCGCAGCTCGGGATTTCCCAAGTTATCCATCGTTGTCACGATGACATCGAAGTAAGGTTTCGCCGGACGCAATTCGTCGATCATCCCGAGGAATTCGTCATGAAGCTTGACAATGGTTTCCACTCGGTAGTTCTCAAATCGCCGAAGTGCAGCGGGGTTGCGTTTCCAGAAATACACGGACGATGAGTCAAGCAGCGACGCCGGATCGAACCCGCTGGCGAGTCTGAACTCCTCCCGCGCTGAGGGGTGCATCGGCGTATAGAGGCGGGGCGTCTGTGGGCCGTGATCCGACTCAAGGTAGAGCTCCGCGAGATTCACACCGTCCCAATCGTACGTGTTGAGGAGGTTCTGGTAGATTGAACGCACCTCTGCCCGACACGCCGGATTCGTCAATGCCATGAGATAGCGCCACTGCGGGGGCAGAGGTTCTCCCCTGTAATTGACTTCCTGCCATTCGGGATGTTCTTTCCAGAATTTCTGCGATACCATCGGGGGCTCAAGCCAGGCATAGACAAGAATGCCATTGGCATGGCACAGATCTATAAGCCGTGTGTAATCATACGTCCAGGTCGGATAAAAATGCCAGCTTGCAGCGTGAATATACCGCACGCCATTGCCGACCCACCGTTTCACTAGGTCTTCAATGCTGATGTTGCGGCGGAACCCCGGATCGAAATACAATTCAAGGTTTTCGCGCTTCATGATCGGTTGAAGGTGGAAATACTGCTGAACGTAACGTGCCAGATAAGGAAAACGACCGAATCCCCCCGTCGAAGTCGGATCGAACCGTAAACCGAAATACATGAATGCGCCTTCTCCGTATTTGCGTCCGATGACGACCGGTGCATCGGTTCGTTCGTCGCTGCAGAAAACTTCATCCTGCCGTTCGATTTCAAAACGTGACATAATCTCCGGGATCCGGAGCAAAAGAGGGTCCTCGGGATACAGATGGTCGCGCATCCGCTCGATTTTTAGCGATGAGCCGACAAACTTTACGCCAAGTTCCTCGGAAAGCGAGCTTTTGGCATCCGTAATGAGCGCTCCCCCCTCCGAGATAAAATCTGTAATCCTATCGTAGTCGCGATTTACCAATCGATCCACGGAGGTGTAGGGAACGATCAGGAGATTATACGCGGAGAGGTCGCCAAGACTGTCTCCGATCAGTGTATCCACAGGGATACTGAGGGAGCCAAATGCCGAAACAAAGCTTGCTTGATCATTCGACACCCCCCCTGTTGTGTCAGGTGAGCGTGCATTCCATATGATGGCAACTCTGGCTTCCTCGAACGTCTCCTCGGTCGAAACGAGACTGCTCCAGAACCTTTTCCCCCGGAGCAAAAATTTTTCCATGGAGGTAAGCTCCTTCTCGTGGTATTCCGATGGTTCCGCAAGATACAGTTCGCCTTCCGGTACGGTGACCGTCTTCTTCAGCTGCCCCTGGAACCGGTTCGGTGAAACTTCCCAGCGATCGACTTCACCCGACCGCCGGAACCATGTTTCCCGCAAGTATTGGTCCTGAAGGGTTATTTCGAATGAGCTCGTGCCGGTGACAATTGCTCTATCCGCCGATTGTGTGGTGGCAGGCTCATGTTTCACATCCATGAACGTATAGCCGAGATCGAGCACGCCATCGACATATTCGTCGATGTATTTCACTTCAATGAAGGGATGAATAAAAGCCGAAGCGAACCCGTCGCGCACGTACAATTGCGCTTCCGCCCCTTTTAACAATTCCTGCACCGCTTCCTCCTCCCGTTTGGTCGTGTCGTTAAACGGGATGAACCCCAGGTTTTCGGGAAGGATGCGCTGTCCGTAGAGATCGCGTTCGATGATGTACGGGAAATATTGGCCGTAGTCGCGATTGTCGATTACTTGGCGCTGTTCCATCGCCGTCGTGAAATACTCACTGAACACCGGGTAGTCGACCTGTGACGCTGCGTAATGAGGCGTTTCCCACACCAGCGGATAGATATTGTTCTTGAAGCATTCTTCCAGCCCCAGGACCATTTTCGTGCGCACGGACTCCTGCGAATCGTTCTTGATCGGTTTCTCGGTGCTGGCGTCCCAGAATTCATAATCACTGGCTGTCACCTCCTCGTATTGATGCGTGACGCCGTGCATCACGATCGTCCCGCCGTGAGCAATCATGTAGTGCAGGGCATCGACGAGTTCCGGCTTATCGGAAAGGCTTAGCCGGATGCCGGCGCCGGGGTCGACGAAGAACGGAATGACGCTTACAAGAAACGGAACGTGTTTCGATGAGAGGTGATCGGCGATGTCACGAAGCCGCGACGGCGGTTCGAATACCGTGACATCCTCGATGCGCAGAAGGGCGCGGTGCAGCTCTTCATGGGGTTCTCCGAGGATCTCGTGCAGCATGTCTGCAAAAAGAATGTAACGGTCCGTGGCATCCGCGGACGCGAATGGAGAATCTGCAATGTACATGAAATTTCCACTGCGGACGATGTATGGTACTTCGCGTTTCGTGCGCGTCGAATAAGCCGTGGCAACGATGTGAACCCCGCTCTCACCCGATGTCGAGACGACGTTAATGTTTGGCTCACCTTTCGTAAACGTGTGATCGCCTGCTTTGACGCGATCGAAGTTTGAGCTGGTGTCGAATCCGACGTAGTGCAATCCATAACGAGCTGCGACATCGAAGGCTTGTGCGAAGCGCTCCAAGCCCGTGTTGATCCAGATAACGTTCTTTTTTGTCCGGTATACCTCGCCCAGGAACCGCTCGGGGGGTTCATACTTCGTGCTGTAGCCGATGTAGAACGTGAGGTCGGAATTTTCAATCGCTGCCGGATCGACCGATTCGACCCCTTCAAGCTCGTGATTCACGTGAAAGTGGCCAAGGAGCATTGCAAGCTGCCGCGCATCGCCTTGCGCAAGATTTGTAGCGGAGTCAAGGCCCTCGAACAGGATCAACACACGCTTTTGTGCTTCCATATTCTGCGGTAGGAACGCCGCCAGGAGAAGAAGAGAAATGAGAGTCTTTAAAACAATGTGGGGAATCGTCATCGTTTTCGATGCTGTTATGTCATTGTACATGTTAATTTACAAATAATCAATTCCGGAGTAAAATACACAGTATCGTGGAGTGCAGTTGATTTTGGATCGGGCGTCATCTATATTAAATGTGATATCGGCAAGCCCGCATAGGTGGATCATTTTCAAAGGCGTGACTCTATGAAAAGGAATTCCCGTCAATATGCCTGCATCATTCTTCTTTTCTCTATCTGCCCGACGGTAGTGGGCCAGTGGAACTGGCAGACTCCCCTACCTCAGGGTAATAATCTCCTGCACGTTCAATTCGTCGACGGTACGTTCGGATGGGCTTCGGGCGAGTACGGAACGGTACTCCATACTTCCACCGGCGGCTCGACGTGGTACGAACAGGAATACGCGCGCACGGATAATGTCCTTTCGGTGAGTATGATTTCAGGGGACGTCGGATGGGCTGCCGGCGATAACGGGATTATCCTCTACACAACCGACAACGGAGATACCTGGAGCGAGCAATCGAGCGGGATAACGTCCGGTCTCAATGCGATCACGTTTGTGGATCCAGCCAATGGGTGGGCCGCGGGAGATAATGAGATCATTCTCCACACGACAGATGGCGGACTGACCTGGAATGTACAACACCAATCGGTGACTCCGTCGAGTATCAATGACATTAAGTTTCTCAATGCCGCCGAAGGCTGGGGAGTTGGTAGCAATCGTTCGGTCTTTCATACGACCGACAGCGGTGCGACGTGGATCTCTCAACAGCTCGGGACAACACCGGCATACTACTCGTCGATCTCGTTCGGAAGCGCGTCCGTCGGGTGCATCGTCGGATCGAACGGCGCCATCTTGAGAACATCGAACGGAGGTCTGACGTGGATCAACGCCTCCTCAGGTGTCGGAGCCATACTTAACGACGTTTCTCTCGAAAGCGCCACGGTGGGATGGGCCGTGGCTGACGGCGGGTTATTATTGAAAACGACGGATGGAGGAGCAAGCTGGTCGAATACTACCATAGCGGGGGATGGACTGTCGAGCGTCTCTCGCTTTGGCACAACACTCTGGATCGTCGGGGAATATGGAGTGATCTTGAAATCGACCGACGGCGGCAACTCATGGAACAGGCTCGATACGGAATCGCGGCTGAGCGCGAACTGGATAGATGCTCCAAGTTTGAGTGCAGGTACAGTCGTCGGGCAGGACGGTTTGATTCTTCGCACAACTGATGGTGGAGCAAGCTGGGCTCAACAGGCTTCACCCGTTCCCTCCGTCTCCTGTTATGGCGTAAAGTTTACGGATCGATATCACGGCTGGGCTGTCGGGGACGAAGGAACGATCTTGCGGACGACGAATGGCGGAACGTGGACTGTGCAGCCGAGCAATGTTTCGCACTTCCTGTTCGGGGTGACGTTTGCGGGAACGTCGGGATGGATCGTCGGCGGAGAGTTCTCGTTTTACACCGGCATCATTCTTCATTCATCGGA